>CAZZYE010001026.1:0-3223 GCA_964658145.1 uncultured Stigonema sp. | reverse complement strand
CAAAGTCCCCCTTTTTAAGGGGGATTTAGGGGGATCAAACGATGTTTCATATCTAGTGCCAAGATGTGTGTACCCGGGAGCCTTGGTACGGGGGGATCTTCAGGAACTGAACAATAACAATCACCTCCCCAACTGTGCAAGAGTACCCTCAAGGGTGATCTTTCACTACTTTTCCGAAAAAAGAAGTTTTAGATGAGTAGATAAAAGTGTAAACAAGCTTCAAGTCATTCACACTTTTTCTGAGGATTTAAAACTTATGTCACAGCAAAATATAGCTACCAACGATCTGCCCACACTGCGGAAAGGTGCTCAGGGTGAGCCTGTCTACATTGTGCAACTACTTTTGGTCGGCTTTCACAGTAGCAGTATTAAAACTGACGCCATTTTTGGTCAGGAAACAGAGAATGCTATCAAAGACTTACAAACTACCCGTAATTTGCCGCACACCGGAGTTGTTGATAAAGCTACTTGGGAAGCTTTAGCTACTCCAGACTAATCACCTAAAAAAGGTGGGATGATCCCACCTTTGCATTTCTTGGCAACAGAATTCTAATTTTTAGATAAACACAAAACAAATAATATGAAACGTGCAATTTTATTTTTGGCAAGCTTACCCTTGGTGGTAACACCATTCCTATATCTAGGTGCAAAACCAGCCGCAGCAATGCCGATGGCAAGTGAGTGCCCGGAAGGTAATCAGAGCGAATTCGTCCACGCCGAAACTGACAATTTCGATGTTTACATTTGCGGTGGTGATTTGCCCCATATTTACGTTGGTAGAGCTAAGAATGGCAATGGCGAAGTTATTATACCTCTTATTAAGACCAGCAAACGTAATACCTTTGTTGCCATTAACGAGGATTATCCCAATATCTATCGTTACGTCCTCACCCCTTATCGGCTAACAGTTACTAAGAATGGTAGAACCATTGTTAGCGAAAATGCTAGATGGAGATAGTAAACTGTTGGGGCGGGGTTACCCCGCCCCACAAGATGTGGTAAATTCAATTATGAAGACGTTGCTTGTTGCAATTCATTGAGTCGCGCCAGAACTTCTTTGCTATGGATGGCGGGATTGACCTTAACAAAAGTTTCACGCAGGATACCCTGGGGATCGATGATAAAAGTGTGGCGCATAGAGATGAAGCTCATCCAAGAACCGTAAGCTTTACTCACCCCGCCAGTGGTATCAGCTAACAGCGGAAATTTTAGCCCTTCCGATTCACAAAATTCGGCGTGGGAATCAACATCGTCAGCACTGACACCAATAATTTGAGAGTTTTTTTCTAGATATTTGGGTAAGTCTTGCTGAAAGCGACGAGCTTCTATGGTGCAACCAGAGGTAAAGTCTTTGGGATAAAAGTAGAGAACTGTCCACTTACCGCGCAAGTCTGACAGGGAAATTTTGCCATCACCAGTGTTGGTTGGTAAAGTAAAGTCTGGCGCAGGTTGATTAATAGTGGGGAGTTTGCCACCAAGCGCGTCAGCAGTTGAGGGAAAATTCAACCAACTGATGGAAGCAAAACAACTGGCAAATATTATACTTAATAAAGTGCGTCGGGAAATCATTGTGCAAACCAAAATGTAACTTAAAACAAGTTTACAATTCTTGGCTGCATTCTCACTTTTGCTCAGGTGTGTCTGTGCTTTCGATGTACTGGCTTTCCAAGAGAAAAGCCCCGTTAGCAAAGCGTACACTCCAATATTCTCCGGGACGGCGGTCAACGACTACACCCTCTTCACCAATGTGAATCACATCGGGAGGGCGCAGCATCGGCATGGGTTCGGCAGTTTTGACGTAGGGCGGTAGCGCCACGACACGGACTTTACTACCAATAGCAAATTCTTGAGACATATTTAAGGAGTTAGGAGTTAATTATTAACTCTTAACTTATAACTCCTAACTTTTACTAGGGGGCAAGCCAAATTTTTGGCTGGTACTGCTCTCTAGTGCAAGAACGATAACCTTTGTCTTGACGTTACATGCAACGTCAAGACAGGTGTGAAATTGTCCTTAGCTAAACAGAGAGTAAAGAGTTGCTGGACCAGCTACTCCATCTGGAGTTAAACCAACCCTTCTCTGGTATCTTTTTACTGCATAATAAGTTCTGTAATCGTAGTATGTGGTAATGCTAATACCCAACCTACTTTGAAGTCTTGCAACTCGGTGACCTCTATCGCCGATCGACAGATAAACTTCACCACCAACGCCTGAACCCGGATCGTCACCACCAACGCCCGAACCAGGATAGTATCCACTACCAGGTGTACCGCTTATCCAAGTAGCAGCAACGTAATAACCATTAGTCAGCTGAGCAAAACCGTTCCTGTATCCTATGACCCGTGGAAGTCTTGTACCGTTACTGTAGCAATCTACAGATGAATAGTAGCTGCTTGGACCTGTACGGACATTAAGACAACTGCCGTTTGTATTTACATAGTACCTATAACCTGGACCATAGTAAGTTGCTGAAGCCATCTGGGTCTGAGCGATAATTGCTGTCAAAGCACCAATACTAGCAAACGTTAACCAAGCAGATTTGAAATATTTTTTCAAACTGAATTTCAATTTAATCTCAGGTAGATTAAATTCGGTATCTACATTTGCCTCCATATTGGCAAGAACCATGTGTGAATAAGCAAGATATTCCACGATGCGCTCCTTGCTAGGTAAAGTTTGGTTAATTAAAGAGAATTTCTTCGTTTTAAGTGAATTTTGTCGAAAATTCACTTAATAAATAACTATAAAGTATTTTTAATTACAGGTTAATTAAGAAAAATTAAGTTTTATAAAAAGTATCCAGGGAAAGGCGATCAATATAGCTTTAAATCTTTATCAGAACCACCATCCAATATGTGAATAATGGTTATATTTTATACTAATAATTCGTCCATGACAAATATGATATGTGCAATTGTCGGCATAGCGGGTATTTCCAATACAAAATTTGGCTCTACCGAAAAGCGTTGGAGATGAGAGAAATTTGGCGTTGCTGAATTCGAGTATAAACTGTGTTTTTGTGCCTCACGTCCTCGTCGCAAAGTTTTTCTCCGCCTTGCGCTTCTGTTTTCATCCCAAGATTCAGCAACGCCAGAAATTTTTATAGGATGTAAGAGACCCTAATTATAATCCAATACGGTTGCTGTTAGTAACGTTTACGGACTGAAGATCCCCCCAACCCCCCTTTTTAAGGGGGGCTTGTTCCCCCCCTTTTTAAGGGGG
>CAZZYE010001025.1:3012-3227 GCA_964658145.1 uncultured Stigonema sp. | reverse complement strand
AGCGAGCAGTACGTCCTTTGTGTTTCCGGACGTAAGAAACTGCGGTGCGCCGACACGAGTGTTTCCGACGCTCTTGTCCTGCACTTGCCCCCGTATAGGCGCCTTGGCTCCTCCGTAGGCGACTGCGATAGTGCAGCGTTAGCGCGGAACGAGCGTCACCCGTTCGCGCAGCGTCTCCGACAGGAGAAGGGTGGTTATTTTTCTACTAACAACTA
>CAZZYE010001025.1:1048-3002 GCA_964658145.1 uncultured Stigonema sp. | reverse complement strand
TTAGCTAAGTGATTCCAAGTAGTCGCGGATCAGGTTGCGGCGCTTGGGTTGACGCAGCTTTTGCAAGGCTTTGGATTCAATTTGTCGCACTCTTTCCCGCGATAAGTCGAGAGCGCGTCCAATTTCTGCTAGTGAGTAAGGATGACCATCTGCCAAACCAAAGCGCATCAATATAACATCGCGTTCACGGCTCGTTAAATCTCCCAAAAGATTCTGCAAGTCTTTTTGTAAAGATTCGCGCATTAACATTTCTTCTGGCGTTACACTGTCTGTTTCGAGTAATTCGCCTAACTCTGTATCTTTATCCTTTCCTACCTTGGTTTCTAAAGAAACAGAGCGAGGTACCCGTAACAAAACTTCCCGCACTTGAGCTGGTGTCATATCTAACTCTAGAGCAAGGTCTTCTAGAGTCGGAGTCCGACCTTTTTCTTGGGCAATTTTGCGCTGAGCTTTTTTAATTTTGTTCAGCTTTTCTGTAATGTGAACTGGGAGGCGGATTGTGCGGCTACTCGTGGCGATCGCTCGTGTAATTCCCTGACGAATCCACCAGTAAGCGTAGGTGCTAAAGCGATAACCTTTTGTTGGGTCAAACTTTTCGACTGCTCGTTCTAAACCTAGAGTGCCTTCTTGAACTAAATCCAACAATTCTAGACCGCGATTTTGATACTTCTTGGCAACAGATACGACCAGGCGAAGATTCGCCTTGATCATGTGTTCTTTTGCCTGTTGTCCGTCGCTCTGAATTTGCTCCAGTTCTTCCACCTTCAACTTGGCAATCTCAGCCCAACGCCGTTTCCCTTGTGATAAGATTTGCTTGAGTTCTAACACTTCTACATCAGCAGCACGAGCCCACCGTTCAAAAGAAGGACGATGTCCCAGCCCACATGCCAGACGCTCTTGAGTTTCAATGACTCGAAAATAAAGTGCAATGACTTCTTCTCCTTGTTTGGCAGCATTTGCCAAAATGATCCGCATCCGCAAGTAGCGCTGGACTTTTTGAGCTTCTGAAACTTCTTCATCTCGCCCCAACAAACGAACACGACCAATTTCCTGAAGATACAAACGTACCAGATCTGTACTGCGACGGTTAGGGCTGGCAGCAAAACTAGCCGGGTCAGTAGAAGCCATCTCTAGATCTAGATCATCTATCGGCTCTTCATTCTCATCAATTCTGAGATCCTCCTCAAAGACCTGGCTGGATTGTTTGACATCGTAAGCGGCATCTGCAAAAAAAGATGTTGCTGGCATAAAGATCGTCCCAATGGCTCCAGGTAACAATAGAATACGGTCTGCTAATCAACTGTTGCTATTGTTCCCGTGATTAACGAGGAACTAACATCACGGTTAATAGATTTTTGAAAAAAATCTGTCTGGTTTTATTTGACAGAGTTTCCCCTACTCGAGTTGCTGAAGTCAGCTGACTCGATTGAACCAATAGCTATTCAAATGCACAGATCGGCGTTATATTACAAACTATTAAGTCAAGATTTACACCTTGATAAGTCTTAAGTGTGAATATCTTACGGATAAACATATACCAGCTAAAATTCTTTACAGAATTTTTCGCTCATAAGTTTTTTGTTGCTAAACCGCTACCTGTATGTAGTAATTTGTTACACATTTTTTTTGATCGCTATACTATCGAGTATCTCCCTACACATCCTCGGTGTATCCCCACTGCACCTGCGATGTAAATGGAATAACCAAAGCCTGAACCAAAAGTCTGTGGCAGCAGATTGCAACGCTATCGATCAGGACGCGATACGGTTCAGGTGTGACGGGACTATAGTACCCAGGGTACTCAAATGTCAAAATATTGAAGTTCTGGGTAACCATACTCATATCTACATGACTATCTAGATGGTTTCCTGAAGATTTAGGAATTTTTATCAATGATTATTGGGAATGGGGAATAGGGAATGGGGCATTGGTTATTCTCCTTGTCTCCCTCATC
>CAZZYE010001025.1:0-1038 GCA_964658145.1 uncultured Stigonema sp. | reverse complement strand
CAATTAGCAATTAGCAATTACCTATTCCCGATCAGGAGTTGAAAACTCTGGCTTGATGTCTCGTAGCATCAGTTCTAAGAGTGCTTGTCGGGGTGTGAGTTCATTTTGGAGTAAGCGATGAACTTGCTCGGTAATTGGCATAGAGATATATTCCTGCTTAGCCCGCTGTACTAAGACCTGTGTCGTATTAATTCCCTCGGCGGTTCCTTCGAGATAGTTAAGAATTTCTGTGAGTGTTTTGCCACAAGCGAGTTGGTAGCCAACTTGGTAATTGCGACTTAAGGGGCTGTTACAAGTTGCAAGCAAATCACCTAAACCAGATAAACCGTAAAATGTTTCCATCTTCGCACCCCAATGAACACCAATGCGAACCATTTCTGTAAGACCACGAGTGACGAGGGCGGCTTTGGCATTGGTTCCAAGTTGCAAGCCATCACATACACCAGCGGCGATCGCTACCACATTTTTCAGCGTTCCCCCCAGTTCCACCCCCAAGGGATCGGGATTGGTATAAACCCGGAAACGATGAGAAGAAAACACCACTTGTACTAACTCTGCAGCATCACCACTGCTGCTAGCAACTACCGTTGCTGCTGGTAATGACCTTTGAATTTCCTGAGATAAATTGGGTCCAGAGAGGACAACTACTGAATGGTGAGGGAATGTTGTTTGCCAAATTTGCGCAGGAGTGCAGGTGGTTTCCGGATCTAAGCCTTTGGTCGCCGTGACAAAAATTGTCTCAGGAGAAACAGGTAAAGATTTGACTTGAGAAGCAACGCTGCTTACACCCTTCATTGAAATAGCTGAAAGGATAATATCGGTATCTTCGATCACCGCCGCCAACGTTTCGGAACTTCGGCGCGACCACACGCGCACCCGATGACCATTCGCCTCTGCCAAAGTTGCTAAAGCTGCTCCCCACCAGTTCCCCAACCCATCTTGGAAGAGGTCGGCGTGGCCGACTGTCTGGATGTATTGCGTTGTGTTTCTGTTTGTCAATATTGGGTTGTGGGAGTGACTCTCGTAAGGACCAGAAAT
>CAZZYE010001024.1:0-3237 GCA_964658145.1 uncultured Stigonema sp. | reverse complement strand
TTAAGGGGGGTTGGGGGGATCTTCAGGGAGTTACGCTTCTAACTGAACCGTATTGGAACATAGTCCATGTGTAGGGGCGGAGTAACCCCGCCTGTACGTCCGTGGGGAGTAGTTGCTTATATAAGCTATATATTAAGACGGGGTAGAGGGCAATCAGGTTTAATTTTTAGACTGAAGAATTAGATAATATAAATTTCCGTTACTGACCGTTACCCCAGCGCGATCGCCAGCCATCTTACCAGTACCGAGAAAATAATCCACCCTACCCGCACCTTTAATCGCGCCTCCTGTATCTTGATCGAGAACATAGCGACTAACGATACGATGTTCCATCTCGCCATTGGCATTGACAAAGGGAACTGAAGTGCGAATCAATGCTAAAGCACCAGGAGGCATGAGAGATTTATCTGTAGCAATCGAACGTTCTGCTGTGAGTGAAACTAGGATAGAACCTTGTGCTGGAGCACCGTGGTTTTCTTTAAAAAATACAAAGCTGGGATCGCGTGGAATATAAATATTTAACTCTTGTGGATGCTTCTGGAAGTAATCGAGGAGAATCGGCATAGTCAAACCCTCTAGGGGTAATTTGCCATCATTCACTAATTCTCGCCCGATGCTCTTGTAGTGGTAAGCTGTATTTCCGGCATAGCCTACTGTTGTTTGCGTACCATCAGGAAACTGAAGTCGCGCAGAACCTTCGATTTGGGCTGTATATGCTTCTAGGCGATCGCGCAACCAAAACAACTCTAACCCTCGCAACCGATTTTTTGCACCTTGCAAACCATCAGATCCTTCTAGTTCCAACCTTGTGGGATGAGGTTTCGACCAGGAATCTAAATCGGGTGGCAAACGATAAATAGGATAGCGATACTCTGGTGTCGGAACGCGACTAGCTGCGTAAAGCGGTTCGTAATAGGCAGTAAACAAGACCGAACCTTTGTTGTCGTTCCCAACTGACTGGTAAAAGACAAACTCCCTGGAGATCGCTGCATTCAGTTCGTCTGCAGAATTAGACTTTAGCAGTAGTTGGCGGAATCTTTGTAAACTTTTGAGGACGCGATCGCGCGTAATACCAACCACCATGTACTGTTGGTAAGCAGCTTCACTACGAAGCAGATATCCCAGACTGCGATCGATAGCTGTTAACAGTGCCTTTTTATCTGGAAGTTGATTGTTTTCACCCCATATTTGTTGATCCAAACAAGAGCGATCGCTCTCACAACAAGGAAACGGTGACTTCTGAATAGGTATCAGTGGTGGCGCTTTTTGCTTTTGCGTGGATACATTCTGAGATTGGGGTTGAAGGGACACTGGTAGTTCCCACCTTTTTACCCGACATTGTTGTGGACTGAGTTCCTTGTATTCAAAAGTTTGCATAGGCACTAGGAGAATCAGAGGAATTACAGAGAGGCTGAGGGTGATAGGAGCAAGTGTATTATTTTTCATCTTGGGCATTAGAGGTTATTTATAACCCACATTCCGCACTTCAAATAGTAGTATAACTGGATTACAGTAGTCATCGCCGCGATCGCTCAATAAATTATTATCTGAAGATTTAGGAGTAGGTGTAGAGACTTCACGTTGAAGATTAGAACTTAATTCGTAGTTTCGATTTATTGGTTCTATCTCCCTTTGAGAAATGCCCAACTTCCACAAAGAAGATATTGCATTCTGTAAAATTTTTTCTAATTGAATGGCAACAATCCCCTCATCAAAAGCTCTTTGAATTACATCAAGATTATCAATATTGTCATACCCCAGCCCATCATAAAACCCTTGAGCAAATACAATCGCTGCTCTATCCTCAATCGGCTGATTCATGCCATCACATAATTAATATGTTTGCCAATTACCTCAGCAGGCTTAGATGAATAACAAGCATTAAGTAATACACATTTAACATAATTGGCGTGTAGCTTAAATAATGCTGCTAATCCCTCTGATGATACGGCTTTATGATTGCCTCCATCGTCCTCCTACACCAAGCTACCATCCTGCTCCCCATGTCCACAGAAATGGAAAATTTGAGGACGTTCTTCTGCTTAGACGCGATCTTCGACGTTCGCGCAGCGTCTCCGTCAGGAGAAGGAGCATAGCACAGTCTAAGGAATGCGATCGCCCTCCATGTCACTGTTAGACACGCGCTCGACCACACACAAGCCGAGTCGCGCCTGCGTTCGTCGCTACCGTTTCGCGTTTTGCATCTACGCACTATCCAGGCGATCGCTATTTACAAGACTTTAAAATTAGCTTGTGCGGAGCGCACACTAACATGATGAAATCGCCCTTGCTGGAATTGTTGAAAGTGATGCCCAGTTTACGGTAAATGTTAAACCCTGACGACTTACGTCGTCAATCTTGCTGCGTCCGGATGAACCAGCCCGCGCCCCCGTAGCCGAGTTCGACGAGGCGCAGTTGACCGGTTTGCACCCCTATTAGGATGATGGCGGCGTTGTTCAGGTCAACCCAGTGCTGACCGAAGCGGATCTGGTAGGCGAGCGGGGCACCGACAAGGCTGTCAGCAGGTTGGGGTCGAGTTCGGACGGTGTCGCTCGTCGCCATCGAACCGGGTACTACCCAGTAGCCGAAACCGTTGTAGATGGTCGTCGGGTAAACCGACCACACGACGTCGTGATCCGGTACCACCGAACCGTCGGGAATCGTCTGCTCGGGGTCCAACGGGGTAGACCCGATGTTTCCAATGAGATAGAGGTTGGTGTCCGGGCGAGTCGGTGACGGAGCAAGGGAACTCGGTTCCGTGGGGTTGGGGATTTGGACAAAGTTGCTCACCAGGCTCCCGGCGAACCAAGCTGGGTGAGAGATGTCATAAGGGCACGTGCTAACTAGGGGTGGGCAGACACTGGTAGAACCTTTACTATCTAGGCTCTGGGCGGAGGTCGAGCCTGTGGGAGCGAGGACAAAGAGCGTGGCGGCAACTGCGGGCATCGTCATGGCTGCAATCCGATGGGGGGACGGGAGCATCGACAGTCCTCTGTTTTTGATCATAAAACCTCCTTTTAGAGTAAGTAGAGAAAATGGAACATTGAAATAAAACGGCTAAGTCTAGTTGGATAACTACAAGCACATCAAAAAATTTATAGTAAAACAGGGGTCGGTTCTGTAATTTTCTTATGAAGAACGATACCTATTTTTCCTTATATAGGATTCCTACTTGATAAAAAAAGGGAACAGGGAACGGGGAAAAGGGAACAGGAAAAGAAAAAAATGCGCGTTGTG
>CAZZYE010001023.1:0-3239 GCA_964658145.1 uncultured Stigonema sp. | reverse complement strand
AACAACTAACAACTAACAAATATTATGAACCTTTCAGAAATATTCATTCGTCGTCCCGTCATGACGACCTTGGTGATGATAGGTATCCTCATCTTTGGTCTGATGGGTTATCAGTTGTTACCGATTAGTGCCCTGCCCAATGTCGAGTATCCCTTTATTTCAGTTTCAGCCAGTCTACCTGGTGCCACACCTGAAACAATGGCGTCCTCTGTAGCAGCACCTCTAGAAAGACAGTTTTCCAGTATAGCTGGACTCGATTCGTTCAACTCTACTAGTTCAACGGGCACCAGCAACATCTCTTTACAATTTAACTTTAGCCGCAACATCGATGAAGCTGCCAAAGATGTACAGGCGGCAATTTCAGCGGCTGCGGGGCAATTGCCTCAAAATATGCCTCACCCGCCCACGTACCGTAAGGTTAACCCATCGGTTGCACCTATTCTTTACTTATATCTTTATTCTAAAACCCTTCCTATCTCTACCGTAGATGAATACGCAGAGGTGACAATTGGTCAGCCGATCTCGATGATTAATGGCGTAGCCCAGGTGCAAGTCTATGGTCAGCAGCAATATGCAGTGCGTGTCCAGGTTGACCCACGACAGCTGGCAGCGCGGGGAATTGGGCTGGATCAGGTGCAGACTGCTATTCAGCAAGGGAATATGGATTTACCGACGGGCAGTTTCTCTGACAAATACAAAAGCTACATGATTCAAGCTAATGGTCAACTGGAGAATGCTGCTGCCTATCGACCGCTGATTATCGCCTATAAAAATGGTGCACCAGTGCGGATTCAAGATGTGGGTCGCGTGATTGACAGCGTGCAGAATAACAAAGTCATAAACCTCTACAATGGCAATTCTTCGGTGGTCTTAGCTGTGCAGCCGCAGCCGGATGGTAACACCGTGCAGATCGTCGATGCTGTTAAGCAACTTATGCCTACCCTCCGCAAGCAAGTGCCTGCCTCAATAGAGATGGGTATTATGTACGATCGCTCCCAAACCATCCGGGCTTCCGTCGAGGATGTGAAATTCACGTTATTTCTATCGGTTTGTCTGGTTGTCCTGGTGATCTTCTTATTTTTGCGCGACATGGCTGCGACGCTGATTCCCAGTCTGGCGCTACCTGTAGCCATCATCGGCACTTTTGCAGTGATGTATGTTTTAGGTTACTCACTGGACAACCTTTCGCTGATGGCATTAACCCTCTCCGTCGGCTTTGTGATCGATGATGCAGTTGTGGTGCTGGAAAATATTGTTCGTCATCGGGAAATGGGTGAACCTCCTCTAGAAGCAGCGTTAAATGGGTCGAGAGAAATCGGCTTCACAATTTTGTCGATGACCCTCTCACTAGTAGCGGTATTCATCCCCATGCTGTTTATGGGTGGATTAATTGGTGGCTTATTTCACGAATTTGCCGTGACGATCGCCGTTGCTATTTTGGTGTCGGGGTTTGTCTCACTCAGCCTGACACCAATGCTGTGCAGTCGTTTTCTCCGCCCACATCAACAGCAGCAAAATCGCCTGTATCGAATCTCAGAGCGTGGATTTGCTCTGCTGCTGCGGGGTTATGAGTTGACTCTTAAACCCGTTCTACAGTATAGTTTTGTCACGCTGATCGTTTCCGGCATCATCTTGGTGTTTACGTTCTACCTATTTACCGTGGTTCCCACAGGGTTTATTCCCACTGAGGATACCGGGCAAATTATGGCAAACACAAAAGCTGCACAAGACATTTCCTTTGATGATATGGTACGTCACCAGCAGGCGATTGTTGACATCATTCGCAAAAACAAGAGCGTGGCAGCAGTTGACTCTATTGTTGGTGCAAGCGGTCCGAATGCGGCAGTTAACTCCGGACGAATTACAATTCTACTGAAGCCACGTTCCCAACGTCGTCTCAATTCTGACCAAATCATCCAAAGGTTGCGACCTAAGTTGATGGGAGTACCCGGTATCCAGGCATTCCTACGCTCTCCACCTGCCATTCCCATCGGCGGACAGCAGACAAACTCATTGTATCAATATACCCTACAGAGTCTCAACCCTGAAGAACTTTATAAATACGTTCCTAAACTAGAAGAGAAAGTCAAAACTATACCAGGAGTGCAAGATGTCAACAGCGATGTTGAGATGAGTACTCCCCAGCTGCAAGTCGAGATTGACCATAAGAAAGCGTCAACTCTCGGCATTACGGCTGAACAAGTTGAAAGCGCCCTTAGCAGTGCCTATGGGACTCGCCAAGTTTCAACCATTTACACTGCAAACGATCAGTTTTACGTGATTTTGGAAGTCGAACCCCAATATCAGCGCGATCCCAATGCTCTATCGCTGCTTTACGTTCGTTCCAGCAATGGACAACTGGTTCCCTTAAATACGATCGTTAAAATCACCCAAAACGTCAGTCCCCTCACCGTCAATCACGTCAGTCAAATTCCTTCTGCCACCATCTCCTTTAACCTAGCAGAGAATATGTCATTGGGGCAAGCGACGCAAGCGATTAATGAACTAGCACGTACTATTTTGCCTTCAACCATTACCCCTAGCTTCCAGGGTTCAGCGCAGGTCTTCCAAAAGTCCTTCCAAGATTTAGGGTTGTTGTTGGTGGTATCGATTGTTGTCATTTATCTGATCCTGGGTATCCTTTATGAGGATTTTATTCACCCGCTGACGATTCTTTCGGGTCTACCTTCGGCGGGTTTTGGCGCGTTATTAACCCTGTTGATTTTCCAAGTTGATTTAAATCTTTACTCCTTCATCGGTATTATCTTGCTGGTGGGGATTGTCAAGAAAAACGGGATTATGATGGTAGACGTTGCCATAGAAATACAGCGAAACGAAGGTAAACGTCCCCTTGATGCCATCTACGAAGCCTGCCTGATTCGCTTCCGTCCGATTATGATGACCACTATGGCAGCTTTGATGGGGACACTACCAATTGCAATCGGGGCAGGTTCAGGTTCGGAAGCGCGTCGTCCTTTGGGGATTGCGATCGTTGGCGGATTAGTGTTCTCTCAGATATTGACTCTCTACCTAACTCCGGTGTTCTACATTTACATGGAAGCATTGCGCAAACAACTCGGTCAACCTAAGTGGCCGAGAATCTTCTTGCGCAAGAAAGTTAAGCACTCAAATTGAAAGGGAACAGGGAACAGGAAAAGAAAAAAATGCGCGTTGTGGGATACAAACCCACTTCAAAAAAGATGTCTGATCGAGACGCGCTTTTCGCGCTTATATACGGC
>CAZZYE010001022.1:0-3242 GCA_964658145.1 uncultured Stigonema sp. | reverse complement strand
CCTCCTCATCCTTTGTAGTAAGCTTGCAGCCATTCCTCCATGACCGCACTCATATTTTTTAATATGTCTGACGTGATAGAAATATGCAGCTTTTCTTTACTCCAGTTACCCAAAGATCGCAATAATGATTCTCTCGTTTTTGTTAGTAGTCGCGAGACAGTATACTGTTTTATTTGTAGTTGTTTGGCAATTTGCTGCTGAGTTAGTCCTTCAGCGTAGTAAAGTTGCAAAATTTTTTGTGCTTGCAGTTCTAATTGGGCAACGGCGGCTACTAACACCGTGTTAATCTCAGATTGCTGAGAAAATCTGGTTTGTTGATCTTCAAGAGTAATGATTTGGGTGAGTAGACTATCCTGTTCGGTTCCTAGTAGATTCTCCAGCCAAGTGCTAGAATCGTCACCAGAGGGAGGATTTATCGGCGTCCAATTTGGATAAAGATACCGGCGTATGGCTTTGGCACTATTCAGTAGCCAAGTTTCCAGGGTTTGTGGGTTAATATACGGTTGATGTCCTGAGTTATAAGCAATGGCGATCGCTTCCCAAGTTTGATGATCTGGTTGTGGAAGTTGGCGCGTATTACTAGTTGGCGTTGGTACATAAAGCGATTTAAAACAGTTCCAGGCGGTGACATAAGCAGTAATAGTGTCTGCTGATAAGCCAGTGGCTTGCAAAGACTCTACCAAACGCTTTTGAGTAATTTTTCGCAAAAGTCCCCAATCTGTAGAAATATCAACTTCGTGACGTTGCCGCAAAGTTTCGCGAATGACACTACTAAAGATTGTGCTAGCGTAGTTCTTTAGGACAAAGTTGCTATTAGGGTTAAAACCTTTGAAAACTTTATCAACTTGAGCGATCGCTATCTGAAAATAGTCTGATAACTTATACTGGTTACTAGCAAAGCTAGTAAATGTCTTTTGACATGCCCAGTAGCAGGGTTCTTGTAAGTAAGCTATCAGATGTTCTTTAGCAAGTCTGCCAACCTGAGGATTGTGCAAATAACTATACCAGTAAAGTACCCAAAAGTTTTCTGAAGTTACTTGTGGAGTTTGCTTGATGACTTTTTGCATACTACGACGCAGTGTAGCATCCGTCGCCCAACCACGGAGGCGATCGGCAGCAAATTCTAAAAAAGTCGAGAAGATTTCCACAATGTTGTGTCGAGGGTGCATAAAACTACGCGAACCGACCTAAAGAATAAGTCAAAGAGTCAAGCAAAGACGCTTACCCAAAACTTTACTACAAGCCGTGAGGGATATGTTTCGGCTGGCGATGAAAAATTGAGCGCTTTCTCCTGCAAGCACTAAGCTTTACTTGCAATCTTCCTTAAACAAAAACTAGATTGGATATAATAAATTTAT
Source organism: uncultured Stigonema sp. (assembly GCA_964658145.1). GTDB lineage: Bacteria > Cyanobacteriota > Cyanobacteriia > Cyanobacteriales > Nostocaceae > Stigonema. The sequence goes on along the minus strand of CAZZYE010001022.1, from coordinate 1,884 downwards.
AATGTCTCCACTTGGTGTTGCTACCAGTCACGCATCTCAAGCCAAACAAACAGAAGCACCCAAGCTATGGCTCATGCTTGTGGGAGTCAATCAATACCAGGATGAGCGACTACCCAGCTTGCATTACTCAGCAGTAGATTGTCAGGGGTTGGCAAAAGCTTTGGCAGATGCAACGGCACAATTTCCGCAAAAAGAGATAATAATTTACCATGATTTTGCTCCACAATCACCAACTTTTGTGAATGTGCTTGCTACTCTTCAACAAATTACCACTGCGGCTAAACCTATTGATACCGTTTTATTTTATTTTTCTGGACACGGGATGGTAGAACCAAACACTCATCAAGCAGTTTTGTGTTTGGCAGATACGCAAAAATCCAACTTACTTAACACAGGTTTAGCTCTAGAGGAACTATTGCAATTATTAGGTAATTGTGCAGCGCAAAATCAGATCGTGTGGCTGGATGCTTGTCACAGTGGTGGCATGACACTCAGAGGAGCAACAGTAGAATCACTGCTGAATCCTACACAACAATTAGTGACTGTATTGCAGCAAGTTGCCGCAAAAAGTCAAGGATTTTATGCCTTGCTTTCTTGTGACCTCGATCAACAATCCTGGGAGTTTCCCGAACTGGGACACGGAGTATTTACTTATTACTTAATGCGGGGATTACAGGGTGAAGCGGCAGACTCCCAAGGTGTCATTTCGGCAGACGGTTTATATAAATATGTGTATCATCAGACTTTACAATATATAGATAAAACGAATCAACAATTACGGCTGATTAATCAGCAGAAAAGAGGTAAAGGAGACACTCAGCTATTTCGGGAATATCCGCTGCAAACTCCGAAACGAATTGTGGAAGGAGTTGGGGAGTTGATTATCGGCGCCAGACTAGAAAAAGCTGCCCCTCAATTGCATCGTCGGGTAGGGATAGTGGTAGAGGGACTATCAGGAAGCAAGGTAACGCTAGAGATTAGTAAGTGTCTGGGGACTTCTGGTAGTTTTGAACTGGAGTATTTACAAGCAACAAAAGCTACTGCCGATCGTGTAAGAGTTGCTATTGCTCATCATTTGCACTCGGCAGAAGCAGAAACAATTCTGCTATATTTGCGGGGGCAAATAGAAGAAACTGAAGCTTGGGAAGGGTTGGTACTGGCAGAGGATATCCGGATTAAGCGATCTTGGTTGAAACAACAGTTACGTTTGTGTAAAGCCAAGCAAATTATTATCTTAGATTGTCCGGTTGTAGAAACACAGACTTCGGGAGTCGCGTCTCTACAAGATTGGGTAGAAGATTTGCTGCTTGACTCACAACAAGGACAGTGTTTAATTGCCTACGCTTCTCCAACAGAAGAACCAGAGAGATTTGCTCAAACCTTACTCGATACCTTGACAGTAGCTTCTGTTACATCTGGCTTGTCCGCAGCCGGGGCGATCGCACAACTGCAATTATCCTTAGCGGATACTGGTATCCCTCTTCAAGTTTGGTTATCAGGGACACAAGGCATTATAGAAATCCTACCTGCAAAAACTGACGGACATGGACAAGAACAAAAAGCCGGATTAGATCTGGGAGTATGCCCTTATATGGGCTTAAGTGCTTTTGCTGAAGAAGATAGTCAGTATTTCTACGGAAGAGAAACCTTGACCCAGCAGTTAATTCACCAACTGGCGCACTCCTCATTTCTTGCAGTTGTCGGTGCTTCTGGGAGTGGTAAATCTTCAGTTGTGCAAGCTGGTGTCATTCCAGCGCTGCGGTTGGGCAAACAAATTCCTAGTAGCGAACAGTGGTGGATCAGAAGCATTCGCCTAGGAACACGTCCAATGGATGCATTCTTCCAGCGACTGGGATTTGGGGGAGTGGGGAGTAGGGAGTGGGG
>CAZZYE010001021.1:0-3243 GCA_964658145.1 uncultured Stigonema sp. | reverse complement strand
TAATTGCTAATGGCTAATGGCTAATGGCTTTTAACAATTAGCAATTAGCCATTAGCAACCAACAACCAACAACCAACAATGACTACTAATAAAGCTTTTTTCCAACCCTTAGATCGTGTGGCGATCGCACTCATGCTCATCCTCAGTCTGCTGATTGGGCTGTTAATATTAGTAGGTGATGTAGTTAAGCCTAGCGTTCGGCATTTTAGCTGGCAAAACCAACAAATTGGAGCAGACGATACATCCTTAACTCTCACCTTTAGTCGTCCAATGAACGAAAAAAGCGTAGAGGATAACTGGAAAATCGATCCGCCTCTAGCAGGTAAAGTAAGTTGGGCAGGGCGGCGAATGGTTTATACGCTTTTAACACCAGCACCCTACGGAACAAAATATCAAGTAAAGTTGCAGAATGCTAAAGATAAATTTTCCGAAAAAGAAGGAAAATCTAGAGTCATACAACCATTTACAGGGAGCTTCAGTACACGCGATCGCGTCATCCTTTATATAGGATCTGAAAAAGAAGACCTAGGACGGTTAATTCTCTACAACTTAACCCAAGAGCAAAAAAAAGTACTGACCCCAAAAGACTTGGTAGTTTTAGACTTTAAGCCATTTCCAAATGGAGAGAAAATTTTATTTTCAGGTCGTACAACTGAAAATCAAGATCTACTGTCGGCTAAGTTGTACACAGTGACAACAGGGATTCCTGCACTATTAGGAAAACAAGCAGAAGCAGCAGGTAGAGTTGACATAATTTTAGATAATCAAGAATATCAAAACCTGAAATTTGACTTATCACCTGATGGACAGACTATTGTAGTTCAACGCGGTAACAAAGCTAATCCTGGCGATTTTGCGCTGTGGTTTATGCCCGCAAGCCCCAGTAGTTCTGGAGAAAAAAAGGAACCTATACGTTTGCAAAGCCAACCAGGAGGAGATTTTATGATCACTCCAGACAGTAAAGCTGTAGCAGTTGCCCAAGGTCAAGGAGCAGCAATTTTACCCTTACAAACGGATGCTAATAAGCCTTTGGATTTTCTGCCGCAGTTTGGCTTAGTACAGGCTTTTTCCAAGGACGGTTCACAAGCAGTAATGGTAAAATTTAATACAGATTATACACGGGATTTATTTTTGGTGACTAACCAAGGCTTGCAGAAACAACTGTTACGCACTACAGGCTCAATTATTAGCTGCCAGTTTGACACTGCCTCGCCCACCCTTTACTGCTTGCTAACACAGCTACTAGCTGGGGAAGAATATCAGGAACAGCCATATTTAGTCGCGATCGACCTGAAAACCTGGCAACAGAAACCACTACTGGTGCTACCCCCGCGACAGCGGAATGTGCAGATGAGTTTATCACCCGACGGTTTGGGGTTGTTATTTGACCAAGTAGTAGCACAAACAAATTCCACATCATCACCTGCAAACAGTTTGACAACCGATGATGGACAGCCAATTGCCACCAGTAGTTTGTGGTTAATGCCCTTGTTGCCCATTACCGACCCAACGGCAGCTTCTGACATCAAACCAGAACAACTTCCCCTATTAGGATTTCATCCCCGTTGGCTACCGTAGAAGAGACGTGACGGCGGAAATTAAAAATTAAAAATATAAATTCTTCATTTTTAATTTTGCATTTTTAATTATTCCCCATTCCCCTACATCTATAGTGACACTCTTGCATAAGAGAGTATATTTTGGTAAGACAGCGTTTTTGTTGAATTCTGGCGTAGTCTTTGCTGTTTAGTTTGAAGCTGGTGGGTGAAGAGTAATGAATGAAGCTGACACCCCAAACAATGGGGCTAGTGTTGAACCACTGGAATCTGTTAATTCGCCACAACCTGAGCAGGCGAGTTGTCCCTTTTACTCAGTTTTACCTAATGAAAACATAGCAATTGCGAAATTACCACTACTAGGACCAGCAGAAAACGAACAGTGCAAAAGTACAGATGTTCCGCCGGAACGTCTGTTCCCTCCGCCGGAAAATGCACCCCAGGAAGACTGGGTTGCAGAGCCTGAGTGCGAACAACAGACAATAATTGACTCTGAATTTAAGCAGCTGCTGGCGTTGAATGAAGAATTGCAGAGTGCAAACAACGACTTGTATGACCAAGTAGAGAAGCTCACAGCAGCCCTAGCTGAGAAGGAATTGGCTTTGCAGTGGCAGAAAAAACGCAGCTGTGTCACAGAGTCGATGCTCAACCAACAAACTCAGGAACTATCTGCCGCTCAAGAGCAGGTACAGTCCCTATACAAACAGTTAGAAACGGCTGTGCAAACTGTTCAACACCAGGAAATGTCCATCGAAAACTACAAAGCACAGCAAGAAATTAACCAACAACGTCTTGCTCAGTTAGAGAGGGAATGCGCCGTGATTCAATCTAACTACCAAGAACAGTCTCATCAGCTATTGCAATCAGAAAATGCTTGTCGTGAGTTACGTACTAGGCTGATGCGACAACAACGCCAGACCCTGCAATTTAAAGCAGCGCTGGAAAAATGTCTAGAGACACCCTACCCCAACTATGATTCCCCAGACGATACGGCAAATAGCCCAAACAACACAGGCAGTAAGCAACCAAAATATTGTCAGCCAACAAAGTCCAACGCCCAACCAATTCGACCTTGGTCAGCAGAACTGGAATCCTTGACAGAGATGAGTGATAATTTCAGGGAGGAATATTCAGCATCACCTGAACACGAACAGGAAGAAAGTACAGCACCCACTCAATCATTTACTTGGGATACCTTAGACCAAGAAAATATACCAACACCAGCACCGCCTGCGAACACTCCAGAAATTATTCATGATTACCCGACTACATTGGAAGCAGTTTTACCTTCAGAGTCGTCAAACCTAGAAGAACAATTAGATAGTGTGCTCCAACAGTTTTTCCCAGATGTACCTGCATCTGCATCACCACAGCCTTCTACACAAAAATATCTAGAAAGCGAACACACCTCGGAGCCTCTCTGGGAGACTTATGCCACGCCAGTGGCAGATGATGAGGAACCAGAAAATGCCACTATCACCCTCATTGAAGAGAATGATCGGGAAGCGCTTGACTACTGGTCAGAAGCATCACAATTACCACCCCTAGAAGAGTCTTTCAGTGACGAAGCTAACACCAACTCGCCCTCACCAGTTGTCTATCCGCAGCGTCCACCCAAGGGGCGGAAGTCTTTGGCATCTGTGGAACTGCCAAATTTTCCGCCAAAAAGTCAATAGCTAATGGCTAA
>CAZZYE010001020.1:0-3244 GCA_964658145.1 uncultured Stigonema sp. | reverse complement strand
CTCGTGCCTGTAATTAGTTATCATGTATGACAAGGCTTGCATGCCCCCCTTGTCAAACAATCACTTATGTCTCAACATCCCAACTTAGAACAAGCGCTGAAATATTACTTTGGCTACGACAACTTCCGCCTTGGACAGCGGCAAATAATCCAACAAGCGCTAGAAAATCGGGATTTGCTGATTGTGATGCCCACAGGAGGGGGAAAGTCACTGTGCTTTCAACTACCAGCACTCCTGAAAAAAGGTATAACTATAGTAGTGTCGCCGTTGATCGCCTTGATGCAAGACCAAGTGGAAGCACTGCGAGATAACGGTATCGCTGCAACATTTCTCAATAGCAGTCTCAATGGTCATCAAACACGATCGCGCGAAGAAGCGATCGTCAACGGTAAAGTGAAACTGCTTTACGTCGCCCCAGAAAGGTTACTAAGCGATCGCTTTCTACCATTTCTAGATTTAGTACATCACCAAGTTGGCATTTCTGCCTTTGCGATCGACGAAGCGCACTGCGTCTCAGAATGGGGACATGACTTTCGTCCAGAGTATCGCCAACTGAAGTCACTACGGAAACGTTATCCTGATATCCCCACCCTCGCCCTCACCGCCACCGCCACCGATCGCGTTCGCAGTGATATCATCCAACAACTTGGGCTAAAAGATCCCAATATCCATACAGCCAGCTTCAATCGCCAAAACCTTTACTACGAAGTTCGTCCGAAGACGAAGAATGCATATGCTGAACTATTAGAAATCATTCGGGAAAACGAAGGTTCAGGAATTATCTATTGCTTGACGCGCAAAAAAGTTGATGAACTCACCTTTAAACTGGAACACGATAAGATTTCAGCCTTGTCTTATCATGCCGGATTAAGTGATGAAGAACGCTCAAAAAATCAAACTCGGTTTATTCGAGATGATGTCCGAGTTATGGTGGCAACAATTGCTTTTGGGATGGGAATTAATAAACCTGATGTGCGGTTTGTCGTTCACTTTGATATATCCCGGAATTTAGAAAGTTACTATCAAGAATCAGGAAGGGCAGGCAGAGATGGAGAACCTTCTAAATGTATACTTTTTTTCGGCTACGGTGATATCAAGACAATAGAATTTCTGATCAACCAAAAAGCCGATCCCCAAGAACAGTTAATTGCCAAGCAACAACTGCGGCAGATGATCGATTATGCTGACGGTACAGATTGCCGTCGCACAATTCAGCTGGGTTATTTTGGGGAACGGTTTGCAGGTAATTGTGGTAACTGTGACAATTGCCGTTCTCCCAAACCAGTGCAAGACTGGACAACTGAAGCGATGAAGTTTTTATCTTGTGTGGCGCGAACTAAAGAAAGATTTGGGATGCTTTACATTATCGATGTGTTGCGGGGAGCGAAAAATCAGAAAATTATCCAGAACGAACATGACAAACTTTCTACCTATGGTATTGGCAAAGATCGAAGTGTAGACCAGTGGCGAATGCTGGGGCGATCGCTGTTGCATCAAGGATTGATAGAACAAACCAATGATGGCTATTCAGTCTTAAAACTTAACGCCCTGAGTTGGGAAGTCATGCGGCGACAGCGCCCAGTTTCTATAGCCGTTCCCGTAGCACAAAAAGTCACCGTGGAACACGGGAGTGAGAAAGCAGTATTCGCGGAAATGCTAATGCAAAGGTTGCGATCGCTTCGCAAACAACTTGCTGACGAACAATCTGTTCCACCCTACGTTATCTTTCAGGATACTACCCTAAAATTGATGGCGCAGTCACAACCCCAAACAAAAGCGGAATTTAGTAAACTTTCCGGTGTAGGCAGTCACAAACTCGCCCAATACGGAGAGAAATTCCTCGCAGAAATTCGCGCCTACCGCACTGAACAAGGTTTACCAACAAAAGAGGATAATTCTACACCCTCTGTTAGCTTACCTTCCGAAACTGAATTATACACATTACAGCTATATCAACAAGGTCTGACTGTCGCAGAAATTGCCCAAAAACGCAGCATTCGCCCCACGACAATTATTCGTCACCTTTCCGATTTAATTGAGAAAAATCAGTCAGTAGATATAAATCAGTTAATTCCCGTAGAGAAGCAGCAAAAAATTAGGCAAGTGTTAGAAGTACTGGGCGATATCTCCCTTACCCCAATTAAAGAATATCTTGGCGAAAGCTACAGTTTTGACGAAATTCGTTTAGTACGGGGAAAGTGGCGTCAGGAAAATCGTAAAATTAACAAATAGGCGATAACTAAAATTAGCAAGCATCGGCTGTTAAGTGGTTAGACAGAATTAATTACACAACATCCGCCGCGAATGAAGCAATCGCAACGGTTTGGGATTGCTTCACTTCGTACCCTACGGGAAAGCGTTCCGCCTACGCGGTGGACGGTAAATATTTTTGTCCACATACTTACGAAATAATACTGAATAATTTACCTAAAAATCTTATCCCTCTATTTGGGGTTGAGTGCCCGAATAGGTGCAAAACCAGATTGCTCTACTAGTTCTTGACCTTCAATGCTTAAGAGCAAGTTGGCATAAGCAGTACCAGCTTGCTCACTTTCACTACCGTCTTTTTTGAAGATTACATAGAGATACCTAGTAATTGGATAAGACTTATCGGCAAAAGCTTGCTCATTGACTAATTTTCTGTTGTCACCCCTAAATGGAGGTACAAAAGGTCTACCATCATTCCAAGCCAATGGGATAGTTTTTACTGGTAAGGTTTCTTGGTCAACAACTTCTGAAGCTGTGGCATAACCAATCCCACCTGGAGTGCCAGCAACCCGGTTTAAAGACTCAGTTGTGTTTTTTACCTTGACAACAGGACCGAAGTCCTTGCCATTTAAGACTGTATCTTTGACCCAGTTGACAGTACCGCCAGCTTTTGAGCTACGGCTGAAGACAGTAATCGGAAGGTCAGGTCCACCCAAGTCTTTCCAGTTCGTAATTTCCCCTGTAAAAATCTTTTGTACTTGGGGCAGGGTCAGACGTTCAATTGAAAGCTTACTATTAACATAAATGGCGATGCCATCAATTGCAACAGGCGTTTGGTCTAGTGTAAAGCCTTTTTCTTTAGCACTTTGCTCATCAGTTGGATTGAGAAGACGGGAAGATAGGGCAAAATCTAGGTCTCCGTTCAGAAGCATTTTAATTCCTGTCTCCGAACCAGGATCTTTATCTACTAGCTGACGATAATCTAAAATAAATTCGGGATGTGCTTTGTTAATAGCAGCAATGACATATGTGGACC
>CAZZYE010001019.1:1596-3253 GCA_964658145.1 uncultured Stigonema sp. | reverse complement strand
TCAAATTACAAGTGTGGGCAACTTGGTTATTTTATGCGGTTTTGGTGGATCTGGGTGACGCTATTGCTGATGAACTATCCTTACCTTTCGATCGCATTTCCTTGGAGATGCTTTATCGCGGTTTATACCATTTTAGCGTTGCCTATGACAAAGGTAAAGCTACAGATCCAGTTAAGTACTTCGCTGCCAAAGAAAATCAGGATTTAGGTGTGGTTAAATCTCTCCGAAAGCCTGTCTCCAAGCTGGATTTATCCCCTTTTCCTCTACCCCCCTTGACAAACGTGCAGTTTTCTTAACCTATCACAGATGGTCAGTAACAGATACTGAAGTTCGTAATTTGTCCAAATTGGCTTGTTTGTCGCCGCTTCGTTGAAGAATCGCTCTAAAATACTGGTTGGTAAATTCTTCCGCTTTTTCAACAAATGCTGCTGAGTAGGGAACAGTTGTTGCAATATTTCTTCTGTAGCATTCTCATGTTCTGCCACGGCTGCTTGTACTGCTGGATCTCGATGTTCTGCCAGTACTGCCAAAACTTCTGCGGGTGTTCCCGGATTCTTCGCCACTGCTAACTGAATTTTGTATACCGCATCTTGTGCCAACTGTAACAGTGTTTCTGCTGGTGCATTTGGATTTTGCGCCACTGCCAACCGTACCCACGCCCAACGACTTTGCCCCAACATCGCTAGTTGTTCACCATGCGTACTCCAGTCAGATGCAACGGCGTGCTGCCCTTCCACCAATTCAATCAGCGGTGGCGGACAACCGGGATTAAACTTTACTGCCAATCGAATTGGCAATTCCAAATCACCTGCTAAGTGTTCCAACAAAGAAGACGGCGTTTCTGATGACTCTGCCACCTGCAATCGTGGTTCTAAAGTTGGTTCCTGCGCCAGTCGTTCCAGCAACTGCAACCGATACCTTAACGGCATGTACGGATTTCGCAACCCTTGAATCAATCTCTCAGCCGGAACCCACTCACTGAAAAAACAGGGAGGTACAGGACCCAGCTTGAGCAATTCTACCGCCAGCCTGTCATTTTGCCCCAGTTGCACTGTTTGTAGTCTCTTATCCACCGCTTGCTGCCAACCATCTGTCATTTCCCCTGCCAGATTTACGTGTAATTGTGCTGCTTCTGCTACTTGCTCCTCCGGACTATTGACTAGAATCTCTAGGAGAGAACGGGGTGTATCGGGGAAACCGGCAACTGCCAACTGCAATGCCACCGACTGCTGCAATAACTGTTCTGGCGTGGACAAAAACGCCTGCATTGATGCACTGACTGACTCAAGAGGTTGCATCATCATAAAACTCAACTCTTTAGTACATATATACTATTATTAAATGGGAGTTGTCAAAATTTTTCTCCCTATCTTTAGAATTCCCAATAAGATGCTGCTACTGACGAACCGCTCGCTCTTTCACTAGTCTGTGCTTAACAAAAATTTACAATTTTTCCGATTTTGCACTTATTGTACGGATGTCTAATGAAATAGTGCGATCGCATCACATACATAATTTAAACTGCATGACACCATTGCCAAAAACCACAAAAACCCCTTTGCTTAATCAGCTTCGAGATTAAGAGTGTCAATTTTCAAAGTTCTACAGATTTTTATTGTATTATGTATATCTGTACACTAGCCCAAGAATGCTTCGC
>CAZZYE010001019.1:0-1586 GCA_964658145.1 uncultured Stigonema sp. | reverse complement strand
AGCTACTCTGTACTTATGCGATCGCCCTTACTACAAGTCTGTCTTTGATCTTGATATAGAAAGGCGATTATCAAATATATGGATAATATAGTTACTTTTCCGTGAAACTATGAACATGCAACTGGTAGATTCTCTATTGCAAATTATCCAGTCCCTCTCCGAAGAGGAACGAGCGCTTTTAGACGAAAAATTAAAAAAATCAGACGCGCGAACAGCTTTTCAAAGGCTGATTGAGTTGGGAGACAAAATCAACGCTCGTCGTGAAGGAAAACCGTTTGACCCACCACTAGAAAACTACATCCAACAAACAAGAGAGGAACGCAATGAGCAACATGATGAACTTATGCGTAGTTTCTTTCCCAAGTTTGAGGTGAAATGACATCAGCTTTAGTTTGTGTTGATGCCAACTTGGTCGTGCGTTTGTTTTCTAGAGCTACGTCAGAGTTGCGGGTTAGGGAATTGTGGAATCAGTGGCTAGAGTCAGACTACACAATTGTTGCACCGACCATAATTTACTATGAACTCAGCAATGCCTTGCATCGATCTGCTGTTGCAGGGCAAATACTTCCAGAAGAGGTAGATCAAGGTTTCTCAGAAGCAATAAATTTAAATATTAGGGTCTATGGCGATACTTTCTTACATCGGCAAGCCTTGGTTCTAGCCAGAAGCCTGAGACTATCTGCTACTTATGATGCCCACTATCTGGCGTTAGCGCAACGATTAGAATGCGAGTTTTGGACAGCAGACAGGCGGTTGTTTAACTCCGTACAAGCTACGTTACCTTGGGTAAACTTGGTATCTTGAAGTTGCTAACCGCGCTTTAGAGAAGTCTATTGCTAGACCAGTCTGTTGCTGCTTCTATCGTTCCCATCATCGCCTCCAGCACATCCCAAGCATTACCTTCTACAGGTGCTGAAATCAACTCTTGAATCACAATTACATAGCGCGTGTTCGGTGTTAAATCCAAGGGCGCATCCGGACGTAAAACACTCCCATCAAATACAACTGTTACCTTTTTGTTCATAACTTACTATCCGTTGTTTCAGGTCGCTTTCGTAACTACTTGGTCAATCTCTATCTCCCTTTAGACTCCCAGAACGCTCTTGTATCATTTAAGTCACACTAATCTCTATGGAAACCCATGTGGTTAGACATTCTATTTTTCAAAGCACAACATTTTCTCTATCACGTTAGGGTGGAATCACTTAGATTTTTTTTACCAACAATCTGCTCAATTAAAGGACGATAAATAGTGTTATCCAAATGCGTCACATACCAGTCTTTATAAGTACCAACAACTAAATTTTCTTCAATCAACCGCGCTTCTTCCAAAAGTATCCACAAGTTGTGGGTAGCTCGATTCCAAAAGCCTGCACCTCCACTTTCTTGAAGACCAACAACACCATACATTTTACAAGCCGGACACTGACATTCTTCTAACTGTTTTAACTCGTCTTGACTGAGTTTGCGACCCTTCCATTTTCCCAGTTCAGCTACAATTCTCTCCCCAGTTCCAGGCAACTGTATTATTCCACGAGCAGCTCGGTTACGCCATCCACTAGAATCTACAGAGTTAATTCCTAATA
>CAZZYE010001018.1:0-3254 GCA_964658145.1 uncultured Stigonema sp. | reverse complement strand
TATTAAGGCTTTAATTCCCCTTTGGATCTCAAAATAAGCGAACGTACAGTACCAACCCTCCTTTATGAAAGCGCGATCGCTGTAACTTCTCAACTAATGCAGACATTAATTCCCCAATCTAATCAAGAGGATTTATCAGATTATTAATGAATCTGTTGGCTTCTACCATTTTGGAGCCAAGGATTTTAGATTTTGGATTGGGAATCGCCGTCTGCATCTAGATTATACAAAGCCATCTGTCGCACTCTCTTTTCAAATTGGTATTATTATACCAGAGATATTGGTAAAGAACTTATTGACTTGGTAGAATTCGAGCAAGAAAATTACCCAAGATTTCTAGCAGTTTTCACCTCAATAGACATCTCCGAAAATTAATTATGCCTTGTCTACAACCCTTGTAGAGACGCGACGCCAGTCGCCTACGGAGGGAAACCCTCCAAAGAGCGCTGGCTCAAATTTCGCGTCTCTACATTGTTTTTCGGAGATGTCTAATGGTCTTTTACAGTAGTTTTCACTTATTTAGACCACATTTTTTGGCGTTCTTCTTTGCGACTTTGCGCGGCAGTTGCTTCAAGCCGGGGAACCCTTTCGGCAGTCCCCTGCGGAGGGAAACCCTCCTTCAGGGCTGCCTCACCAACGCACTGCCTTGCCTTTGCGTGAGACAAAAAAGGTCTATTTACCTGAAAACTGCTGTAATCGCTTCAATACTCATCTTCCCCTGCTTCCCGATAAGAGCGTACCATTCTTAATTAACCAGACACAATATGACCGCACACTGGACACTCTGGAACGCGATAAGAATGGCGTTTAGCAAATTCCATCCGGGTCAGATCCATTGTTAGGAGTTGTGACAATAGGGGTTGACCAAACTCAGTAATTACCTTTATTGCCTCTATTGCGGTCAAACATGCTAGTGTTCCAGAAACAGCACCCAAAACAGCAAAACTGCGCCGATCCCAATCAGGCTTCTCCGGAAACAGGCAAGATAAACAGGGAGTTACACCCGGAATTATCGTGGTTAAGTAAGCCTGCATCCCATCCATTGCTGCTTCCACCATTGGCTTGCGCCAGCGCACACAAGCCTCATTCAACAAATCGCGCTCTGTAAAGTTATGGGGACAGTCAAGCGCTATATCAGCCGATTGTACCAAAGAGTCTACATTCTCAGGAGTGATATATTCATCAACGGCTTCCACTTGAACATCAGGATTGATCGCTTTAAGAGTTTCTTGTGCTTTGAACACCCGTGGCTTACCTACCCAATCATCTGTCATCAGAATTTGACGATTCATATCGTCAAGCCGCAGATCTCCTCCCCTAACTAGGATCAGCCGTCCAACACCTGCTACCAACAGGTATAGTGCTGCCGTACCGCCTAATCCTCCCACACCTGTCACCAGAACCGTTGCTGATTTGAGACGCTTCTGTGCTGCATCGCCAAAATTTGGGAGCATCATTTGGCGATGATAGCGTTCTAACTCAGTAGGCGTTAAGCCGATCACTTTTTCCCTCCGTCTTACAAGTGGAGAATTGTCAGCTGTATACGCAGCCAGTAATGTGAGGAACGCATAACCATGAAATGCTTGAATGCAACCATTGGTTAAATTGTGTTGAAAAATCAATTTTAGTCACAATTATTTATTTTTTATTGGCGTTAATATTAGCACTCTTAGAGTTACTAAGACTGTAGCTTTACATACCTTTTACCAGAAAAATAGGTAAATAAAAGTGTCAGGGTTAACAATTGATCTTATGCGATCGCATCTGAAAATGCCCCTTCTTTTATGACCTATATCGATTAATGAGTTGCTCGGCGCTAGTTTCTCAATGCGATCGCCTTGCCTTTTTGGCAGACAATAGTTGGTATTTACGAAGAGTGCCTGTGCATTTTCACAGCCTTTACGAGCCGCCAGGTAAACCATGGTGATGGCAGTGATGTAATACTATTGGTAATACAACATAAGTAAGGCTAGTAAAAAGCAAGAATCCGGCGATCCAAATGGCATGATGGGCGACGCCATCTATCATAGCATCAACGGAGCTATTCACATTTAATAATCCAGCCTATAGATGCAAAGGCCGCGAAGATCGCTCCGGAATATCTAAAAATCAAGTATAATTGCTTACGGCTCAATAAGATAAGAGATGGCAAAGTAGCCGCAACGACCATTAGTTGCGTAGTCTCGATGCCTAAGTTAAACGCCGCAATACAGGCGACGCGATTCCACCCATCCAGTCCCAAGTCACTTAGTGTAGAAGCAAATGCCAGACCATGAATCAGGCCAAAGAACGCGGCTATTACATTTTCCTTGCCGGGAAAGAGTGGGCGGATAGCGTGAATGGCCGACACTAAAATCGAAACAGCGATCATCACTTCAATCGGACGACTTGGCAAGTTGACGACACCCGATGCCGCTAACGCCAGTGTGATAGAATGACCAATAGTAAATGCCGTCACGCGGAACTGGTGCGCCGCATTCGTCAGAGCGTGGAGAACTGCCGAAGCGAAGTGCGCAGCTATATTGCGATGAAGGTATGAGGTATAACAAAAACGGAGGAGTTATAATAAAATAACTCAACGCTACAGAGATCACGGTTATGCTCTCACCCGAACTCAAAAACGCGTTACCAACCACTGACGAACTTCCTTGCTCAGACGATACGCCTGTGGATAACGAAGACCAAAATTTTTTGCCCAATGTTTTACTGTTTCTGCTCAACTCAATTTGGGCAAACAGAATGGATTGGTTCTTTGGTGTCGATATGGGAGTGTATCATACCACGGGGGTGAGTCCCCTTGTACCTGTGGTGCCAGATGGGTTTTTAAGTTTGGGAGTGGAACGGAAAAAAGGTGGCAAATCGCGCAGAAGTTACGCAGTTTGGGAAGAAAACTTCGTAGTTCCAATACTGACTTTGGAGATGGTTTCCCACTCTCCTGGAGGTGAATATGATGAGAAGTTGGAGATCTACAGAAAACTCGGTGTATTGTACTATGTGATTTACAATCCCGAATTTTGGCGGCGTGACCAGCATCAACCGTTTGAAGTGTATAAGCTCGTAGATGCTGAGTATCAATTGCAAATAGGTGAACCCTACTGGATGCCGGAAGTGGGTTTGGGCATTGGACGACACCGAGGTATAGTTGCAGGTATTCCACAGGAACTATTGTCTTGGTACGATAGCAATTCCAATCGCTATTTGACAGCAGAAGAAATTGTTCAACTTCAACTTGCACGCGTAGAACAAGAACGAAC
>CAZZYE010001017.1:0-3256 GCA_964658145.1 uncultured Stigonema sp. | reverse complement strand
TAGCGACTATGTCACAAGACAAAGAATTTGAGATCCAGATGCAGTTTCTGGAGGAAGCAGCTGATTACCTGAATACCTTGGAAGAGGTATTGTTGGAAATCGACGCCAGCAATCGCATCGCTCCGGAAAAAATCAATGCCGCACTGCGAGCCGCCCATTCGATCAAGGGTGGCGCGGGAATGATGGGATTTCGCACTCTCGCGGATTTGGCTCACCGACTGGAAGATTCCTTTAAAGTCTTAAAAACTCGGAAAAACACCCTTGTGCTTGACACTGAGTTACACAGTTTACTGCTATCTGGGGTAGATTGGCTGCGTCAAATAGTGGAATTGCTCTCAGAGGGCAATGCCATAGATGAGCAGTGGTTAGCCAGCTTTTGTTACCCAGTTTTTGAAGAACTGCATCAGCGTTTGGGTGAGCCGACCCCAGAAGATGCCACATCCATGCTATCACCTGAAGATGGGCAAGATATTATACCCTTGCTTTTTGAAACAGAAGTAGAAGGGTGTTTGCAACGCCTAGAAGCTGTGTTGGCAGATAGCGAACAGCCTTGCCTTAAAGAAGAAGTTGCGATTATGGCAGCTGAGTTGGGCGGTTTGGGTGAAATGCTACAGCTGTTGCGATTTACTCAGCTTTGTGAGTCGGTTACAAGTTACTTAGAAGCCGCTGATCCTTCACGTGTAGAAGAAATTGCCCGTGCAGCATTGGCAGCATGGCGGCGATCGCAAGCTTTAGTGCTCATAAATCAACGAGATAGCTTACCGACAGCAATTGAACTTGAAGCTGACATAATCCAAACAGAACTGCAGCCGCTAACAATAGAAGAAGTCGAAGAACACTTTACAGAAACAACAAGCGAAGACGCCAGTGAAGAAACTTGGCTGGATGAAGAAATCATTGCAGCAGATTTTGAAGCTTTGGAGGCAGCGTTTGCAGATGATAGTACTTATCAAGACGAGGAACAAGAGCAAATTCCAGTAGTTGCTCGGGAAACTCCTGCAAAAGATTACAAATTTGTCGAACACAAAGCCGAACAAAATTTTGCAGGCAGTAAAAACGATCAGGAAAATACAGTCCGAGTTCCCAGCAAGCAACTTGAACAAATTAATGATTTATTTGGGGAACTAATTATCCAGCGCAATGGGCTGAACTTGCAACTTGAAAGATTACGTAAACTTGTTCGCAATCTTGGTCAACGAGTGCAAGTTCTGGATCGAGAAAACCAACAACTACGTACAGCATACGACAGAATATCCACTGAAGGCGTAGGTCTATCTGGTATGCCATCACTGGAGTTGGCAGCCGTTGACAATGTTGAAGACAACGAGTCGGACTATAGCTACCAGACACAAGGCATCAAAAGTGGGTTTGATTCCTTAGAAATGGATAGCTACAACGAATTAAACCTGCTGTCGCAGGAAGTGATGGAAACCATCGTTCAGGTACAAGAAGTTACCACAGACATTCAACTCAGTATTGACGATACAGATAACATTGCTAGGAAGCTAAACAAAACATCTAAGCAGTTACAACGCAAGCTTACTCAAGTCCGAATGCGCCCACTATCCGATCTCGTTGATCGCTTTCCTAGAGCATTGCGCGACATGAGTGTGGAGTATGGCAAAAATGTGCATTTGAAAGTTGAGGGCGCTAATACTTTAATTGAGCGTAGCATTTTAGAGGCTTTGAATGAGCCTTTGATGCACATGTTACGAAATGCTTTCGATCATGGCATTGAAGATCCTGTCACTCGCAGCAACAGCGGTAAGCCAGAACAAGGATTGATCGAAATTAAAGCTACTCATCATGCAAATCGCACACTTATTAGCATCAGAGATGATGGTCGCGGCATTTCGCTGGATACAATTCGCGATCGTGCCTTAGCAATGGGTTTGGAGCCAACTTTGCTGGCGCAAGCTACAGATGATGAACTATTATCACTGATTTTTGAGCCTGGGTTTAGTACATCCGAGCAAGTCACGGCATTATCCGGTCGCGGTGTCGGTATGGATGTGGTGCGCAACAAGCTGAAACTTATCCGGGGAGATATCAAAGTTGACACAGTACCGTCCGTTGGAACTACCTTTACGCTGTCAGTACCATTTACACTCTCAGTGGCACGCATTCTATTGGTAGAAAGCAACAGAATGCTATTGGCATTTCCCACAGATGTAGTTTCTGAAATCTTTTTATTCCAAAATGAGCAGGTTTTCTCTACCCCTAGCGGCGAAGTGCTAAATTGGCAGGGAAACATGCTACCGTTAATTCACCTTAGTCGCTACTTAGAGTTTAATTGCCCGCGCTACGACAGCCCAAACTTGGAAACTGCCCCCGCAATTAATGCGAACAGTATATTGATAGTTAATCAAGGTAATCAATTAGTGGCGGTACACGTAGACCGTTGTTGGGGTGAACAGGAAGTTGCTATGCGTCGTGTTGAGGGCGATATACCTCTGCCTCCAGGCTTCAGCAACTGCACAATTCTGGGTGATGGTCGGGTTGTGGCACTGGTTAATACCAACGAATTGTTACATTGGATTACCACTCATGAACGTACACCCAAAACCAATCAACTACCATCAGCAAGGTTAAAGACAGTATTTGTCGGGCGGACTGATGACAAATTACTCGCACCATTAACAAACCAAAAAGGCACGATTTTAATTGTAGATGACTCGATTAATGTCCGGCGCTTCTTAGCTCTGACTCTGGAAAAAGGAGGGTATCAAGTAGAACAAGCTAAAGATGGTCAAGATGCTTTAGAAAAACTTCAAAATGGCTTGAACGTTCAGGCAGTGATTTGCGATATTGAAATGCCTCGCGTTGATGGTTATGGCTTTTTAGGTCGGGTAAAATCGAACAATGATTTTAAAAATATACCAATTGCTATGCTGACGAGTCGCAGCAGCGATAAACATCGCCAACTAGCAATGCAATTGGGTGCGCAAGCCTACTTCTCCAAACCTTACAATGAACAAGAATTACTCCGTACACTGGAAACTATCATTTTTTCTATGACAGGAGCAACTATAGGGTAATGTTGAAAGTTATGAGTTATTAATTCAAAACTCATAACTTATAAATTATGCCTATTTTTTGATTATTTAATAATACAAAATCAGATGTAAGGGCGGGGTATCCCCGCCCCTACAATGTGGCTTTATGCACTTTGCCGATAAGTAGATAGGCGATGAAAAAATAGATGTATGTAACAATACGCTTGCTGTTAGTAGCGTTTACGGACTGAAGATCCCCC
>CAZZYE010001016.1:0-3257 GCA_964658145.1 uncultured Stigonema sp. | reverse complement strand
TGGTTTTGTGTTTATTTATACAATATAGGGTTTTCAGTGCCACAAGAATTCAGTTCGGAAATATTACCACCATTTTTGTCTGTTGGTAGCGATCGCGATCTCGGTTTAGACTCAACCCTGCAAGAACTGCCACTGTACAACTTTTCAGTAGAAATCGGGACACAGTACGGCTGTGCCCCAACCGGGGTAGAAGTTGCTAAATTTTTTGAAAAAAACCCACTGCTACCAGGAGTAATCTTGGTCGAAGAGGGGAAGTACATAGGGATGATTTCGCGACGGCGACTGTTGGAATTGTTAATTTTTCCTTATGGACAAGAGTTGTTTTTCCACCAACCCCTAAGCGTTCTCTACAGCTATACTCGCACTCCAATTTTGCTGCTTCCCGATACTACGCCGATAATGAGTGCGATGCAACTGACATTAAGGAGATCGCCTGAACTTTTGGCAGAACCAGTGGTAGTGCAAACAGCACTTGATACGTGTAGGTTATTAGATATGCAGGAATTGAATGTCGCTTCTTGGCAAATTCGAGGAATAGAAACTCAGGTAAGGTATGAACGCAGCCAAGCCCAAATGATTCAAAATGATAAGATGGCGAGTCTGGGGCGTCTGGTGGACGGAGTGGCACACGAAATTTTAGACCCCGTAAATTTTATTTGGGGTAACCTAACTCATGTTTCCAACTACAGCCAAGACTTGATTAAGCTGGTAGCAGCTTACGCTCAAGAATTAGGCGATGCCTCTAGTCAAATAAACCATCTCACACAAGAGATTGAATTTGATTTTATAGAACAAGATTTGACAAAATCGCTTGCTAGTATCAGAACAGGAGCAGAAAGATTAAAAAAGCTCGTTGTCGGGTTACAAAATTTTTGTCATATTGATGAAATTTATCCGAAACCTACAGATTTACATGCTTGTATAGATAGCGTTACATTATTAATAAGTAGCCGCCTTCGGGGAGAAATTGAAATCGCCAAAAATTACGGACATCTCCCTCCCGTGTATTGCTTTATCGGTGAATTAAATCAGGTGTTTATGAATATTTTGAGTCAATCGGTAGATGCATTGCTTAATGAAGCAGTGAGACACCAGTTAAATGTAGATTCAACAAAAACTGCTCATAAACCGCAAATTCAGATTACTACAAAAATTATTTCCCAAGAAGCTACCACAACAGATGCACTCTTATCTCGCTGGGTTTCAATTTGCATTGCTGACAATGGTCCGGGAATGTCTGATAAGTTACAACAGCAAATTCTTGAGTCTTTTTCTATTCGGAAACGGGCTGATAAAGAAACCAGTTTAGCAGTAAGTTATAGAATTGTAACGGCAAGACATGGGGGCAAACTAAATTTCCGTTCAAAACTTGGCACAGGCACTGAGTTTGAAATTCTGCTGCCCTTGGTTTGATATCAAAATTTTCTCTGCGGCTTTTTGCGCCAAACGATCCCAGCAGAGCGATAATTAATGTATAAGCTCGAAGTACCTCATATGCCGTTTGCCTCCTGCTCCTGTTGTGTCGTTGTCCTCAATCAACAACGAGAGCAAAATATCTCCCGTCAAAACCAAAGCGAGGATGTACCTGTCAACAACAGTAAGAACTCGGCTAAAAGCTGTACTGTAGTTGAAAATGGTCGGGTTGTCGTTAAACCAGTGCAACCACCAGTTCATGAGACTGCTGAGTAGTCATACCCCTTTTTGCCCACAGATTGTAGAGACCGTACTGTACGGTCTCTACAGGGTTGCTATTAACAAGGGTAGGGTCACACGGAATCTAGAGACACAACATCGTGGAAGTGCTGATAATCGATGTAGCGGTGTCCGTCGGCTGTGTGGTGAATGATATCCACAAACCGATGGTTCCACAAGATTTCATGAGCAGCATAGGTATGGCGAGCATAAACGACTTGTGCAACTGTTTCATCAATACCACTGATAGAGATAACAATTGTAGTATTCGTCTGAATCAAGGACTCTGCTGTCATCCCATTAAGTGGACTAGATTCATTAATTGGATGAATTGCTAACCAGGTTAAGGCAAAACTAGGTGACTGGCTTCTCAGTAATTGGAGGTCATAGATTCGACGTATAGACTGTCCCTCAGCAGTAACTTCGTCACGCATCAGGTAGACCCGCATCTGCGCCTCTATGATTTGGTTGCGGCGCCGATTAGCGGTACGAAATATAAAGGTCGGGACTCCCTCATAAGGTTTAATCACCGCAATACGGCTAAACACTACACGCGCAGTCGGTTTAGAGAAACGGGCGAACGCTAGTCCGGTTAATACTGCAATTTGCACCATACCGATCATCGATTCAATTGTAACGATGGTATTGGAGTAAATTGTTTTCGGATACATCGTGCCGTAGCCGATAGTTGCTAAAGTTTGAACACTGAAGAAGAAGAAATCTAAAAAAGAGCCAGGTTTTGCGCTGGCAATACAATCTCCTCCTGCCATGTAAAGTAGAGCAAACAGGACATTAACTGCTAGATAAGAAACAGCAATAACAGCTATAAAAGCTGTCCAGGGAAGCGTCAGTAGTAGATGGTAGGGGTCACGCCAATAGGAATACCAGGCATTCATGCCTGAAATGTGAAAGTGTCCATCCTTAATTTTGATGTGAACTCGTTTCCCTCGGTTCTTGAAGGGTATTTTCAGTCGAAATCTCATCGGGAGTAGCTATAAAAAGTGCGTAGGGTAGGCAATATTGCCCACCCTACTACTTAGCTTCTCACTGATGTGTATGTTTGTCAGTGGAAGTGCGCTCAAACCATTCCTGGTATGTCTTCTGGCGTTCCTCATCTTCCACAACAATTGTCACTCTTACTTTCTTGCATCCGTTATTTCGCTCTAGGGCGATCGCATTTAAAAGTAAACTAGCAATTTTAGGTGAGTTGAATTCACCACTCACACTTAAACCGCTGTCAACACTAGCAAAGTCAACTTTTTCTCCATCTGTCAAGTTAATCTCAGAAATTTCCGCTAACCCTAAATCAATCTCTGCTAGCTGTTTTCGTTCTGGGCTAACTTGTTCTACAATCAGTCTTTCGTGCCGAACAGGAACCTGTATCATCCTGGTTTCGATTTCTTTACGAACAATCACCTCGCCAATTTTACGCTTGCTACGGTCAACGACTAATCTTTCTCCTAGCAAACGAATAATTTCTTCTTCTACAGTTTGTATATTTTCTGTAGTGACTGAGGGGATATCGCTATTGTTATCTTTTGCTAATGCGGCACTTGAGGTTATGT
>CAZZYE010001015.1:0-3258 GCA_964658145.1 uncultured Stigonema sp. | reverse complement strand
AATGGCTCTGTTAGTTTTTTTGATTTGTTGAACACAGAGAGCGTATTCAGTCTCTACCATACTTGTAAACTCTTCAACAACACTTTGCTGTTTCTCGTTCATGTAATCTGAGCTTTTAAACATTTTTCAACACCATAAAAATGAAGTTAAAATCCTTGCTGCTCTAATTTCCTTAGCTTCTCTAACTTCCGGTTAATAAGTGTATCATCACTTTCAAGTTCACCATTCTCATCGAGGTTGCGCTCTTCTGACAACCATTGTAAAATTTCTGGCTGAGGGTGGAATGAGAGAAATTGAAGTCTTGTGCAGCTATTAGGTGAGGCGACGCAGAACCCAGAGGGTTCTTTTGAGGAAACCTCTCCTGGAAGCTCAGCTTGGTTGGGGGATAGGGCGTCCTTTGCGATTGCCTCCGGCACTGCGCAAAGCGCAATCGTGACATTATCGCCCCATTCTTCTAAAAGCTTCCTTGCCTTCGCTTCAGCAGATTCAGGCTCTTGAATGTTTGGCATTACTTCAATTTTAAGATAGCCTCCACTACTTTTGAACCGCCAACGTCTGTTGTAACGATCAAAATTCTTTTTTGCACCCTGTTCTGTTTTCCACCGCTTGCACCAATTCAAATCTATAGTTGTCCAAGTAATTTCAGTGTCATTTTTATATGTGTAAAACCATCCCAAGGGTTCACCGTCTTTGTTGTAGCAGCGATATCCGTAATACATATGTCAGCTATCAATGGTTTCTACACTACTATCCACACAAGATAGGGCACTTATTTCTTTCAAATCAGCAACTTGCCCTTTTTCATTGAAACTAGCGTACCAAGGCTTTTTGCCGTAGGGTTTAAGTGAGGGCTGAATCTCACCGTTTACGGCTTCGTAGCGCTCAATAAGTTCGCACAAGTTCATGACTTCTGGTGTAGCATCTTGCACTTCCTGGCTCAACAATAGCCGTTTAGCTTGAATAGCTATTGCTAATAGTTTCTCGTTTTCTTGCCTTAACCGTTCTTCCTTATTCATAACCTACCTTTAATTACTGATATTGACTAAAAGATTTAGGTAATGTAATGTCAACCAGTTTGAGTTTCTGCTTGACAATAGCTAGACATTCAGCAAGGCTATGACCTGCATAAATCTGCTCTCCAGCCATAGAAAAAGCTGTATTTCTGTTAGCATTATTCGGTAAAATGTAAGCGTAAACACTAATTTTATCTTTCCTGATTGCTGGAGAAATATCATCTGTTGTCAAGTCATAAATTTGTATTTGTACTCTTGCACCAACTCCGTGAACAGTATATTTCATTTTGTCGAACGAAGAAATTGACTTTGTACTAAATTAATATCATCAAGCGTCTGTCCAATTGGATTGTAGTCTGGGGGTAATTGAAAAAAGTCAGATGCCCAGTAGCTTTGTGCATTTTCCTGCTCATACTTCTCAACTTCGTTATAAGAACCGATGCAGATTTTTTCTGCTGTAAAGTACAAACGCTGCTGTAATTGCTGTTGCATGGGGTAAACCTCAATTAATTATTAAATGGTAAAGATCTATTAACTTGTCAGTACTAGATTGTTGGCTCATGTCGTTCTAGATAAGACCGAATTTTTTGCTCGATTTCAGACTCCATTACATCCATTTCACCATTTACATCGGCATACCAACCGTGTTGATTGAGTGCAGTAATAGCGGCTTTTACTGCGGCGCGAGCTGAATAATCACGTTTTCCTTGAGGGGAAGCTCTATCTGCAAGGGCGAGTGCATCAATGAGTTCTTGACGTGCCATAGCCTTGGATATAACTTCTTGCGCTCTTTCTATTAAACATAGGTAACTAGGTTCTACAGCTCCTATTTCTTTCCCCTCTGAGGTGTAGCGTTTACCATTCGAGAGAGTTACTTGACCTGAAGGTAAAATCTTAGCAACTATGCCAATTTCAGCTTTACTACCACGCCTATCATCGTAATAAAAAACCCCTATTTGTTGACCAGGTTTTAATTCAAGTGTGTTCATCGAATCTTCCACGAGATACCCCAGGTTCTGCGAAGCAACTTGGGTGAGGTTGTTTGGTTAAATTTGACCCCGACGCTAGGAGCGTCGCTAACGATGGGGTTAAATTTAACAATTTCCGAGTTGACTGCACAACTAATCCCGTCCTTCGCTGAATCAACCGGACTTTTTTGGCTGTAAATTGTCCTAACCGTTTCCAATTAGCATCCGAGACAGATACCTGTTTTTCAGTATCGCCACTCACCCAGCCCTGGCAAGTTTTCTTTCCTTGCACGGCGTAAACATAATCACCCTTGCGAAATCCGTGCCGAGTAATAGTACCGCCATACTTGCGCCTAGTACCACCCTTTGAAGGAACCATTAGATGTAACTGGCGACGCGATATCGGTGGACGTTTAACAATTACGAACAGAGACGGGGTGACATTTATACAACCGATCCAGCCCATACTGTTGAGGCTGGTGATGCTGTACTGCATCCAATGTGTACAAGCAAGTGCAATACCGTCTACTGCGTGAGTCGCGGGAATTTGACGAGATTTATCTTCTTTGTCTTTAGGTAGTCCAAGGTACTTGCGTAACCTTGAAGTTTCCCATCCCTCCTGAGTTGATACAATGAAGCCTATATCGATTCCAGCTTTTTTGAACTCCTCAAGTTGCCACTTCTGCCCAACCATTACCGGACTAAACCCTTTGTCGCCCAACGCTAGAACACTCTCTACAACAATGTGAGTGACAGGATAAAGTTTCAGTAATTGACTAACAACTTGCATCTCTAATTGCTTGTTAGCACGGATGCTTGGTGGTAGCTTACTGCGATGACGGTTGCTAAAACGCTTTTGACGATGAGCACGTTTGTTGTAAGGAACTTTACGATTAATCCGTCTACCTCTTCTATTACGTCGCATCATCCGCCTTTGAGCCATCCTGTCCTTAACAGCTTTGAATGGTAGTTCAATGTGCAACATTAACAGGGTGAACTTGCTTGACTGTACAGCAACACCTGAATACAGTTGGCCGGGGTCAAGCCCAATCACGATTTCTTGCTTGTTATAGCCGCTCGGTGGCTCTACTAATTGGACGTAAAACACTCCTAGCTTTGACCATTTCTTGATGGCTTTGCCATCTTTTATCCAC
Organism: uncultured Stigonema sp.; assembly: GCA_964658145.1. Taxonomy (GTDB): domain Bacteria; phylum Cyanobacteriota; class Cyanobacteriia; order Cyanobacteriales; family Nostocaceae; genus Stigonema. The sequence continues at coordinate 123 of CAZZYE010001015.1, read as the reverse complement.
CGTCTTGCCCGACTAGGAGTCGTTGGCATAAGTGGTTTACCCAACGGATCTAAAACTGGAATTCGCATTTAAGATAATCCTCTCCGTAGAGTTTTCGTCCCTTCGCCCACCACACCTAAGATA
>CAZZYE010001014.1:0-3261 GCA_964658145.1 uncultured Stigonema sp. | reverse complement strand
AGTTGGTGGTTGGTGGTTGGTTGTCAAAAAGAACGACTCCCTATTCCCCACTCTCCATTAGCACCAAACATTAACCAACAAACAACTACTAACCACTAACAACTATCCACTAACATTCCCCCATCAGTGGAAATGTTTTCACCTTTGCTCAAGGTATCCTTTTAGGGTTAAGATAGAAAAGACAGCAATCCATCCGATATGAGCGAAACTGTCTACATCGAAACCAAGTGCTACTTTTAACTGGATTACTCGTGTTTGTGTGTGTGATTCCTGTGAGGCTGACGATCGCCCTATATCAAGCCCCTGTACCGCAGGCAATTTTTGTTTTGGCAGGTGATTCAGACCGGACGGAGTTTGCAGCACAGTTTTGGCAAGATCACAATAATTTAGATATTTGGGTTTCTGATTACAGCAGGAACCTGGATTTTTATGGTCGAATTTTCCAGCAGTTTGGGGTGACAAATGAGCGGTTGCGGTTGGATGGTCGGGCTACGGATACTGTGACAAATTTCACGACCCTGGTGGGAGATTTTGTCACACAGAAGTTACACAATGTTTATCTGATTACGTCGGATGATCATCTGAGGCGAGCAAAGGCGATCGCAACTATTGTTCTGGGTAGTCGGGGGATTGCGGTCACATCTGTAGAGGTGTCTTCGCAAGAGGAGAAGTCAGAATCGCTGATGCGAGTGCTAAGAGATTGTGGGCGATCGGTTTTGTGGGTTGTGACTGGGCGAACGGGGGCGAGTTTGAATCCTAAGCTGCAATAATAGAAAAAACTCTAAATTTGGCTGCTATGTACCAAACCGAACTAAATGCCAATAAGTCCTCACGCAATACGGTTCGGTTAAGAGTTGTTGGTGAGGATTACATAGGTGTAGAGACGCGAAATTTCGCGTCTCTACAGAAGTTATCGGTAGGTAAATTATCTTATCCGAACCGTATTGACTCCTCACGTTCCAAACCAGTTGCGTAAAATGATAGTAGAGCTAGCTTTGGGAAAAAATTTAGTAATCATCTAACTCTTTACTTTATGCAGCGCAATCAAGTAATTGATATACTCACAAAACATCGGGCAGAATTGAGAAGTTTCGGGGTTCAATCCTTGGCTTTATTTGGTTCTGTGGCACGAGATGAAGCGCACTCGGATAGTGATGTTGATATTTTAGTAGATTTGGAGTCACCTGTGACCTTTGATCGCTACATGAATGTAAAATTGTCTACGCGAAGATCATCTGGGAACCAAGGTAGATGTGGTGACTAGTAAGTCCCTTCATCCTCAGATTCGGTTTGCTGTAGAGCAAGACATGATCTATGTCACGTAACACCTGGTGCAAGTGGTGCGATCGCTCAGCAAAATGTTGCTGGGGTTATGCATTACAATGGAAAAGTTAAACCTAAAATTTCTACGAGAGAAATTATGCTATCTGTTAACAAAAAAATCGTGACAGATGAAGCAATGCATCCAGTTGCGGTTTTGATTGATTATCAAGACTGGCTTCTAATTGAAGAAATCTTGAAAGTCTATCAAGCGCAGCCAGAAACAAATTTTGATTTAAACCAATATGCAGGCATCATCAAATTAGACCAAGACCCTTTGCAATATCAGCAGCAAATTAGGGATAAATGGAGCTAATGCAGCCATTAATCTTATTAGATACAAACATACTTTTATATTTTCTAGCAGGTAAGTTGTTTACTGTTGATAAAATCTCGTTAATAAATCCTCGCGAGATAATTGTAGCAACAAAGAAGTAAATTCTTCAGGTGGTAATGCTAATAAAGGTTCCACAATTGTTTGTAGATCGTTATCTAAAGTTCCAAACCGAACTCGAAGTAAGTTTTCTACAACAATCCGCTGTCCTTGTTGTGTAGCCTCTGCCAACCGTTGTTCATAAATCGGTGATAACTGCATAACTAAGTCCCTATCCTCTACATCTAAATTCTGATTTAATTCTAAAGTAGTTTTCAAGTTTGCTAATAAATCTATCGCTTTACCGCGTAAAGGATTGTTAAGATCCAACGCCTGTACTTCCTCAATCGCCCGTTGCTGAACTCTTCCCTTACCCAAAAGTCTCAACCAGAGAGTTTCGGGAGTTACTGGTAATTGATGAATTGCTACCACTGCACCTCGCCAAGATTTGTCAAAAAAATGAACACCCCTTGCCCACTTATCTTCATCTGATTCAGCTCCAAATCCTTCTAAAAATTCTTCGGATGCTGTCGGGGAAAGAATCCATAACCGAGGTAATGAATCTTCTGATAATCTTGTATTATTCCGTTTAGCTTCCCGTTCAAAACGGGCACAAGTATCAAACAATTTAGTCATACAACTGCGCACTTCTGACGTTGTTACCGCATTACGAAATGGCTCGATAAGTGCTTTTGTATCAGCAAATCTTCCTAGCAAACCCAAGGTTTTTTTATCAATTTGGGGTGACGCTGATGGTGCAAAGTAAATATCAATTTCTCGTACTTCCCCAGCAACATCTTTACTTGTTTCTACTGAGCCTAATGGTGATAATAATTCTTGAAGATAATCCTTGGCAAAACGGTCATATGGGAATCTAGTCATTTTCGTTTTCGTTTATGATGCACTACCCAAGGCACTCGCCTTGAGTTTCTGACTTAACGAAAAAAGCAATTAAAGCTGAGGTATCAACAATAATTTCTTGGTTGGTCATTTTTTAATATAAAATTTTGTCAATATGTTCAGCATAGTTAGTTGATTTTCCTGCTTCCTGATCTTCAACGACAAATTGAGATTCAGGGTGAGGAATTTCTAAACTACCACATAATTCCCAAGTTCTTGTTTAAGTGATGTTTGGGTTTTCTGTTTCTAAATAATTTTCTAATGCTTTGAGAAAAATATCTTGTAGAGACTCTTGTTTAGTATCTATACGTGACATGAGTTCATGAGGAATTTCTAGGGTTATTTTAGTCATGGTATTGCCTCGATATTAATTGGTATGCTTTGTTTTCGTTGGTTGGGGAGCCAGCCCTGTTCGCGTAGCGTCTCCGTAAGGAGAAGGAGTGTTTCCGACGCTCTTGTCCTGCGATCGCGTTACCCGTATAGGCGCACTAACTCCTCCGTAGGGGACTGGCGTTTGAACTGCTGTACACTATACACCACTCTAAGTTTAGAAGGTTATTCCCAAGAGAACAACGGCTATGTTTCAGAAATGTTGAGTTGTTGGGTTCGTTCCAATGCGGTTCAGTTAAGGCGCTGATCCCCCCTAGCCCCCCTTAAAAAGGGGGGTT
>CAZZYE010001013.1:0-3270 GCA_964658145.1 uncultured Stigonema sp. | reverse complement strand
TTTAAATTGCTAAAAAATCATGCTACTCCAGCGTCAGCTTAAAAATCCAAAAGCACCACTGTTAAGCCTAGCCATTTTAAGTGTTTTAGTGCTGCTTTATGCTCCTCTCCTACTGTACTGGTGGGATGGTTGGCTGAAAAAAACTATCAGTACAGAACACGAATATTTTAGCCACGGTATTATTGGTCTGCCTTTTGCCGCTTATCTAGGCTGGAGTAACCGGAAACAGTGGCGACGACTCCCTGATACTCCTCACCCATTAGGTGCTCTGTTGCTGGTAGTGGGGGGTGTTTTTTATCTTAGTGGTGTCAGTGAATGGGTTAACCTTTCCTTACCTGCCATCCTGACAGGGTTGTGCTTATGGTTTAAGGGAATTCCTGGCTTCCGATTGCAAGGCTTCCCTCTTCTATTAGTGTTTTTGGCAACCCCAACGGCGCTACCCTACCTCATCGCTCCCTACACCTTACCCCTCCAAAGCTTCATTGCAGGCAGTGCTGGTTTCATACTAAGTCAGTTTGGGATGAAAGTAATTGTCGATGGGATAAATCTATATGTAGGGGGACGGATTGTGGAAGTTGCGCCTTATTGTGCGGGGTTGAAAATGATGTTTACGGCTCTCTACGTCGGCTTGATGCTACTTTATTGGACGGATGCTTTGTCTTCGCGCCGTAAAACCATTTGGTTTTTATTTATTACAGTCATAATTAGCATTACCGCCAATATCATTCGCAACACTTTACTGACCTTCTTTCATGGCACAGGTCAAGATGGGGCTTTTCATTGGCTGCATGAAAGTTGGGGTGGCGACATCTACTCGGCTATAATGCTGCTTTCATTAGTGCCTGTTCTCAATTGGATTGATAGCTATTTCTCCGCAGATCCTGTATAAATTCAGCAATAGAAGCGAAAATTAAGGAATTCAAAACTCAATTTTTTAGAGGGAAAACTGTTGATATTAATGCACTAATCCTGTCAGTTATGAAAGTATAATTTTCCCTAAGTACTGCAGATATTACAAATGATTTCCTTTTCCAAATTTCTCAAGGAAAGCCAGTTTTCTCAGGTAGTGGTGCTTTTGTTGCTGCTACTACTGCTGGCGGTGGGAGCACTTCCTGGATACCTAGTAGGGCACTGGGAATGGCAGGAGCCTCCACGTGTCATCAACCTGACGAAGTTGAAAGAGATCCGCCACACAGGGTTGTCCCTTCCTGGTTGGCAAACTACTGAACAACGGGAAGAACCAATTAGCGGACACAAATGGTCATACCAGGCGATCGCCAAAAAAGGAGCTAAAACTCAGGCGATCGTGCTTTTACTGCCACAAAACGGTCCTAAAGACCAACCCGAAGTGGAATGGACGGAAATTAAGGGTTGGGGTCAGTGGGATGTAGCTCAACAGCGCTCTGCTGAATTTACTGTCAAACAGCCACAGGCATCAAAGTCAAATGCTGAAGCTACGATAGAAGCAGAATTCTTTCGTGCCTCCACAAGACAGCAAACCTTTGCTGTTTTACAATGGTACGCTTGGCAAAATGGCGGAAATTCCTCACCTTTCCCGTGGTTCTTAGCAGATCAATTGGCAAAGTGGCGTAAGAACCGCGCTGCTTGGGTCGCTGTAACAATTCTCATTCCGATGGAGTCTTTTGGTCAAGTGGAAACAACTTGGCAAGACGCTCATTCTCTAGGTCAAACGGTGCAAGCTACATTAATGGCAAGTTATTTGTAAAATATTAGACAGGAGCGTTTGTACGCTATTTGACCTGTACATAAGTCATTTTAATGGAATTCGTATATTTTGCGCTTTTCCAAAGTAAAATAAGCACTCGGCGCTCCAAATTCTTAGTTCAGCGTCAAAGCACTAATGTTTATAACTTTGAGCGTCATATGCGTGCATTCAGCACCTTGTGTGTTGCCAGTGTTCAAGTCAGCGTTTTCGTAGCCACAGCGATCCAACCTGTTGTTGCTCAGCCTTTACAACCCCAACGACAATTGCAAAAGCGACCCCCATCGCTTTCGCCTGATACTCCTCGACCATCGCCAGCACAACCTGCCGCACCTCCACCCGGTACTGATGTACCTAGTAGTTCCGAAATATTGCCGCAATTCAGCACCTACCTCTTGGGACCAGGAGATGCAATTGGCGTTACGGTTCAGCGTCCTCCAGGTCCATACATATTGGGACAAGGAGATGCAATTTCTGTTGCGGTTCAGCGCTTTCCAGATTTAAGCTTTCAAGCCCAAATTAACCCAGAAGGCAACATTGTAGTGCCATTACTGGGAACATTGTCGCTAAAAGGTTTAAGTTTGCAACAAGCGCAAGAAAAAATCAGATCCGGCTTAAATCGCTTTGTGGTTGACCCAATAGTGACTTTGTCACTGGTAGGGCAGCGTCCACAGTTGAGTTTTCAGGCTCAAATTAGCCCAGAAGGTACTATTGTAGTGCCGGAAGTGGGAACCTTGTCTGTACAAGGTTTGACATTGCAAGAAGCACAAGAAAAAATTCGCTTGTCCCTCAAACCCATTTTGGTAGAGCAAGATGTAGTCGTAGTATCACTGGCAGCACAGCGACCAGTTCAAGTCACCATTACCGGAGAAGTATCTCGACCAGGGATTTATCCCATTGGCTCTTTTAGTCCCCGTGTCGGTGATGCGCTGCTCTCGGCAGGCGGGACTACGTACATAGCAGATCTACGGCAAGTACAAGTGCGTCGGAAGTTAATTGATGGTTCTGTGGTTTCACAAGCTGTTGACTTGTACGGACCGTTACAAAATGGCGGCGCAGTCCCTAATTTACGCTTGCAAGATGGTGATGCGATAATTGTACCGCGTCGTGAAATCTCCACAGATGATACTTATGACCGGAAATTGGTAGCTCGCTCAACCCTAGCTATACCACAAATTAGAGTTAGAATATTAAACTATTCCGCAGGAGGGATTGTCACGGTTCCACTGCCTAATGGTAGTACTTTCGTAGATGCTTTGGTAGGAATCAATCTTGACTCTGCCAAACTCAAGGAAATTGGTCTGATTCGCTTTGATCCAGAAAGAGGTAAAGCTGTCATCCAAAAAATTAATGCCAAAAAAGTTCTGTCAGGTGATGCGTCTCAAAACGTACCACTTCAAGATAACGATATTATCGTTGTAAATCGCACCCTGCTCGGTAAAATCACCAATGTCGTTTCTACCATTACCCGACCCTTCTTTGATGCTGAGAGTTTCCTCAACTTCTTTGACTACTTTAACGGGAATAGGGGCTTCTAGATAGGGGAG
>CAZZYE010001012.1:2995-3271 GCA_964658145.1 uncultured Stigonema sp. | reverse complement strand
CTCACTAACCACTAACAAGTATTAAGCTAGTAACAGGAACCTTAAAAGTTAAAAACAATGATCCTACCTGGAGCGACTGTTCGTGTGAAAAATCCAGCAGATACTTATTATCGCTATGAAGGACTCGTGCAACGGCTCAGTGATGGCAAAGTAGCCGTACTGTTTGAAGGTGGTAACTGGGATAAATTAGTTACCTTTCGCCTGTCAGAATTAGAACTCGTAGAAATCACTGCCGGACGGAAAAAAGGAAAATAAATTGGTTAGTAGGGGCGAACG
>CAZZYE010001012.1:0-2985 GCA_964658145.1 uncultured Stigonema sp. | reverse complement strand
ACCACTAACAACTAACAATTGACTACTATGCGTCTTCCATTACCACAGTTCTCTAGTCGCGATCGCCACCCCAACCACATTGCGGAGGTCATTGAAACCACTACTTGCGAATTTTTAGCCCAATGTTTAGAACCAGAAGACTTGAGCTTTCCCCCCATGCCTCCTTTTGGTAGCTGGGTCTGTTCTATAGATGAAGAATCGGGCAATCAAGTTTATGCTGTGGTCTATTATGCAACTACAATGCCCATAGATTCTGTACACAGGGCAGTCGCTTTGGGGTTATCTTTACAGGACTTGCGAGAGGAACAACCCCAAATCTTTGCCATGCTTAAAACAGAATTCCGTGCGGCGATTGTTGGATTTGAGCAGCCGACGGCAGATGCTATAATATCTAATAACGGAGTGTATCAATATCTGCCTCCCCGTCCCCCGCAAATTCATCAAGCAGTTTACAGCTGCGAACCAGAGGCAATAATTAGATTTACGGAACAGTTAGATTTTTTGTGGACACTACTTTCTGTAAAAGGAGTGCCAGTGGAGTCTTTAACCGCAGCAGCTATTCGACAAGTGTACAAGTTACGCAAAGCTGACCGACCATGGTTAATCCAAGCGGGACGTACTCTAAGTATGTTGCTTAAAGACGACTACGATCGCTTGCGGTTCATTTTGAGTCAAATCCACCCATAGGTAGTTAATCCCTCGGGGATAATTCTTGTAGTGTTGTAAAATTTTTTAGTCTTTGATCGGGGTGGCGTTTGTAGTTGTATTGACAAGAGTGATTGCTTAGGGTAATCGCAGAATCACCATAGCTTCTCCAAGTCCTACCTATGGAACTCATGTTACAATTTCTTGCTCTGGAACACACTAACCAAGTTCTTGGCAAGGAGCCAATTGTTCCCTTCGCTATTGTACTGGTTGTCATACTAGTTGTACCCATCCTGTTCGATCGCCTACGATTACCGGGGTTAGTGGGTTTAATTGCATCGGGGGTAGTGCTTGGTCCTCATGGCTGGAATTTGTTGCAGACAGAATCGCCGCTGATGAACCTGTTATCAGACATTGGGTTAGTTTACTTGATGTTTGTCGCCGGGCTAGAAGTTGACATAGAGCAGTTTCGCCGCACGAAAAATCGCTCTTTAGGGTTTGGTAGCTTCACCTTCTTAGTTTCCCTCGGTATAGGGACTGCTGTAGGGAGGTTTTTTGGCTTTGACTGGAATGCTGCGATCCTTTTTGGCTCTTTGTTCGCTTCTTATACTCTTTTGGCATATCCCATTATTAGTCGCTTGGGAGTGGTTAACAACCTCGCTGTCACCGTTACAATGGGAGCCACCATTTTTACTGATGTTAGCTTACTGCTAGTATTAGCTATTTGTGTAGCAATTCATACACATAATCTTAACTTTTGGCAAGTCATCACCTTGTTGAATTCGTTAATTATTTACTCGCTGGTTGTTTTAGTGGGCTTTGATTGGGCGGGTAAAGAATTTTTCCGGCGGTCTGGAGACGACGAAGGAAACCAGTTTTTGTTTGTCCTGCTGGCAGTATTTCTTGCAGCTGTAGGCGCTCAATTTATCGGGGTAGAAAAAATTGTCGGAGCCTTTTTAGCGGGTTTAGCAGTCAATGAAGCTGTGGGAGAAGGATCAGTCAAACAAAAGGTAGTGTTTGTTGGCAGTGTGCTGTTTATTCCTGTTTTCTTTGTTAACTTAGGCTTGCTGATTGATCTGCCTGCCTTCTGCAAAAGCATTCTTCCACTTGAGTTAACGCTGTTTATTGTATTTGGTTTAATCACGAGCAAATTGATAGCGGCTGTACTAACAAAATTGGTTTATCGCTACAACTGGCAGGAAATGCTGACCATGTGGTCTCTGTCAATACCCCAAGTAGGTGTAACGTTAGCAGCGACGTTAATCGGATATCGGGCTGGGTTGCTGAATTTATCTGTATTAAATAGTGCCATTTTCTTAATGCTCGTCACCTCGATTTTAGGACCGTTGATGACCAGCAAAGTAGCTGTAGGTTTGATTTCTCCAAAAGAATTGGCACAAAAGTCAACAATCCCGCCTCACCAGAATCAAGAAAAAAGAAATAGCCCTTTTACGATAGTAGTGCCTGTATACAATCCGCAGACGCAACAATATTTAATTGAAATGGCGGCGTTATTGGCGCGGCAGGCAAATGGCAGGATTGTACCTTTAGCGATCGCTACTGCTTTTGCTCACATGGATGCACCCCAGTTGTCCGCCTCAGTGCAACGAAGTGAGCGGTTACTGGCAAAAGCCAGGGCACAGAGTCGAGTATTGGGTGTGGAAGCAGAACCATTGCTGCGAATTGATGACGCCTTCGCACAAGGAATTAGCAGAGCTTCTCGAGAACAAAAGGCTAGTTTAATTGTCATGGGCTGGGGTAAACGCACTGGGTTGAAAGCGCGTTTATTTGGTAATGTAATTGACAACGTTCTCTGGGCATCTCATTGTCCAGTGGCGGTGACCCGTCTGATGGAATCACCGAACAAAATTCAGCGCATTTTGGTGCCTGTGGAAAACTTAATCACACCGTCATTGCAGCCTGTGGAATTTGCCCAGATTTTAGCAGAGGCAAATCAAGCACAAGTTACTGTGTTGAATGTGTGCGATCGCCGCACCAGTTCAAGTAAAATTGCTTGGAGGCGAGCCCAACTCGGACTACTGGTGTCTAAATTGGCTTTAGCAAATCCACCGGAAATTCAAATTATAGCCCATGAGAGTGTGGCGCAAGCGATTTTGCAGGCTGCACGATTATATGACTTGGTTGTGTTACCATTTATACGTAGTCGTACTAGTCCAGGTGGGTTAGCCATTAGTGACGTCACAACTCAGTTAGCAAAGCAACTCACCTGCTCTATCATCATGCTCGGAGAACCCCAACGCACTCAGACAGCAGGAGTGCCAATTGGGGTGACGACTACAGCCGCTATGTCAGAAGGAATCATCTGAATAATGGGGAGTG
>CAZZYE010001011.1:0-3272 GCA_964658145.1 uncultured Stigonema sp. | reverse complement strand
GGGATCTTCGATGACTGAACGCTACTAACTGAATCGTATTGTTCTACAAATCTGAATCGACTTTATATGCGCACAGATTTTCCATTATCCAGATTGTATCTTGTCAACTTGTCAAAAGTCAACCCTAAAATGAAAGAATACTGATTTTTCCCGAAAATCGATGACTGAAGGCGATCGCATCAACAGAATAGAAGATCTGTAAATACCTCTTTTGATGGTTAAGCAGTTGGCGATCGCACGATAGCCTAGCAATCTAGTCGTCAAATATCGTAGTTTAAAGTAGTTAATCAGAGTCAATTTCCCTAATTATCCGTTCCATACATTCGCTTGCGCTCAATCCCGCGTCTATTGATAAAGCTAAAAGTTTTTTCCACGCGGTTGGTGTCAGCGACAATGTTTTCCGAACCTTCATCTCGTCGTAAAAAACGGGATGATTTTTTATTCTCTTTTTGCCCTTACCTAGTTGCATATTTTTAAACTTACGACTATGCTAGTAGCATAGCAAACAAGCCGATGTGAGGTCGAACTCATGGCGAGAAAGCGTCAAGTGAAAGGAACAGCAGCAGTAACTCGAATTGCAATGGTCGGCAATTTGGAACCGAATAAGTGGAAAGCTGACGAACTAGATACCATTGCTTCTCGCCTAGGTTTGTTACGAACAGATTTGTGGAATGAATACGGCTCCCTTAAGGCTTGGGGAACATCTGAGTATGAGATAGACCTTGTACTGCGTCCTGCCAATGACAAATATCAGTTACCAGCAAAGTTGTGGGAAACTACGCTCTATAACGTGATAGGTGATATCCATGCAGTGCAAGCATCTTGCATAGAAAAGGTGCTTCGATGTCTTGGTCTACGCTACGAACTAATTGCTGCCAAAAAGACAGTTGCACAACATGTTCTAGAATCTCGTGAGTGGATGAATCACCCTAGGCTAAGAACATTAGTCCGCAAGTTTTGGTATCGAGGTCATACTCAAGTTTCTAACCAAATTGTTCTTAAACAATATAATTGCCAAACTGATTCAAACGGTGTTGTCTGGTTACAATTTGGCGGACTACAGAAGGGCAAGGTTTTAAGACTTCCTACCACTCTCAAAACTGAACCTACTGGGCAGCTTCGCTTAATTAAGCGTGATAGCAAGTGGTACATTCATTACTCGATTGATATTCAGGTTGCACGCCTAAGAACCGAAGGTATTGAAATTGGGATAGATCGCGGGTACTCCGAGGTCTATGCCACCTCCACTAAGGATGGAGCCAGGTTCCTAGGTCAGGATTTTGGTAGCATTCAAACCAAAGAAAACGATGAGCGCACACAGAAAGCTGCTAAAAGAAACAAGCTTCGTTCAATAGCCAAAAAAGCGAAGGAAAAAGGTAAGCATGATTTGGCTGAACGAATAGCTAAAAATAATTTGGGGAATATTAAGTGGAATCGTAGAGAAGCTGCTTTCAAAGGTAGAATTCAAACTTTAGTATTTACCGCCACGATTGAGTTAATTCGTGATGGCATTAAAACTATAGGATATGAAGACTTGACCGAACAATTCACTTCAAAAAAGAAACGGTCAAGACGGACTAAGCGCAACTTAAACACCTGGTGTAAAGGTGTAGTAGTTAAAGCGCTTCAACAGATTTCATCTCGTGTAGGTTGCACGATTATTGGTGTCTCGGCGGCATATACGTCACAACTTGATTCGCGTCATGGCATCCTTTTGGGTGTGCGTGATGGGGACAAGTTCACCTGTTTTGATGGGGTCGTTTTGCAATCAGATACTAACGCTGCTGATAACATTCAAGCAAGAATTGGGGATGATGAAATCTCCAGATTTATGAAGCATACGGATGTTAAAAAAATATTGCTTGAAAGGACGCGGAAGTTTCAAGACTCGTTTCAAGTGACGCAAGAAACTTGGATGCGAGTTTTTGAGGCGATAACGGGTACGGATAAACCCAAGACTCTAGAACCCAAAAGAAAACGTACGAGTAGGGTCAATCAGAGTGCGAACCACAAGCAATTGACGTTGTTCGACTACGTTTAACTACGTTGATTGTGTATCCCTTACAAGTAAAAGCCTCATTACAAAGTAGACCTATTGCTACATTGCCTCCAACAATTGGAGGTGTTTGTAACAAAACCGGACAATCAAACAGAGTCATCCAACCTCATGCAAGATAACCCATCAGACAAGCCTACAGCATCTCAATCGAGTAATCCTGATGAGAATCCAACACCACCGACAATAGACTACTGGCATGTCTGGACCGACCACGACGGTGTAAGCCACCAATCCCGTTGCCAAATTCAGGATTTCATCCTCAAAAGCATATCACCGCCTGCCTCTCCACAGTGGCTGGATAAGTTAAAGCAGTCCAATGCCACAGTCGTCTTTACTGTGCAACCTGTGGGATGGATTGGAAGCTGGCATGAAAACCCGAAGCCACAGTGGATCATCCCCCTGTCGGGACGCTGGTTTGTAGAGACGATGGACGGACATCGGGTGGAGATGGGTGTCGGCGAGATCTCATTTGGAGAAGACCAAGGCACGAAAGCGGACGCGCAAGGTCATCAGGGTCACCTCTCTGGAACAGTAGGGGATGTGCCAGCTGTTCTGATGATAGTGCAACTCGAAGAAACCCCGACCATAGATCAGCCCTGCCGCTTTAAGTAAGGCTGGAGGACTTGACTGAATAATTCGTAATTGTGTTTCTGGTGGGGATTTAAACTTCTCTTTAAACAAGACTGCTTGCGCTCTGTGGGACTTCCAGAAAATAAAATATCCCACCAATAAGCTAATCAATCGTATCATTCGTAAGGGCGGGGTAACCCCGCCCTTACAATTTGGGACAATTTATTTGTTGGTGTTTTTTATAATAAATCAAACTCTTTGTTAATGACGAATCAATACTGCTCGGTTAAGCAAAGAAGATCTGAACATACCCCCCTTAAAAAGTTCTGCTTAATTCTCCTAAACCCCCTTTTTAAGGGGGTCGCCGCAGGCGGAGAGAAGTTGCAAGGGAGCCAGCGCGCATGAGGCGGGTTTCCCGCGCCCAGGCGACTGGCGGTAGGGAAACCCTCCGGGCAAACTTCGGGGGGGATCAGTGATTAACGTGAAACTTGTCTTAACCGAGCAGTATTGAATGACGAATTACGAATTATTAGGAATAATATTTGATTTTTGAAATATACGTAGGGTAGGCACTGCCCCAATACGCTTGCTGTTAGTAACGTTTACGGACTGAAGATCCCCCCAACCCCCCTTAAAAAGGGGG
>CAZZYE010001010.1:0-3274 GCA_964658145.1 uncultured Stigonema sp. | reverse complement strand
CCAACTTGCCAGTTTCTGCCTATTAACTGCTTGTCAGAACTCTTTGCTTGTTTGACTTGTGTTATTTCCCTACCTCTAGCTTGCCTCTTACCCCTAGCCTATCTAGGATCACTTGCACTGCGGGAGATTGGGATTGGATCTGGTTAACGAGTGAGAACCGATTTCGACCTGGAATCATGGAAACACTGACCCCTGCCGCGATCGCAATTTTGTTCCTAACCAAGACAATTAACCCTGTTTTGTCACTCTGGCAGTAGTATATCCCTCTCCTAAGAAATCAGAATGATTTCCTTCACACATACTGGATGCGATCGCGTCCATGAACAGCTTCTGTCACTTTCCGAGTATTCTGAATAAAAGGATTAAAAGAAAAAACTCTGGAAGGTAAGTAGGACAATGGACGTAGAATTACAAATCCTGAAACATTTGGCAAGAGATGCCCACCCAACAGTTGCGATCGTAGACGAATATTGTGCAGAGTATCAAGACTTATTTAAAGAAGTAAGAAATTATGAGTGCTTGAAATATTTGCACTTAGGAATAATCTCGCCAATAAAAAGAAAATCATTACCAGAAATTGCGCTCATTAGTAAGTATAAATTCTGCCCAGTCATGGAAGAATACTTTAAATAATCTGCGTCTAATTATCCAACCACTCTTACTATTTTGGTTGATTTATCCCTGGCTAGAGATTTTACACAATTCTAAGTTATTGCTGGGATTCAATGATTTAATTGCTGCAATGAATCAATTTAAACCCGGTTTGGCTTCTGGCTAATTTAACTTATTTACTACTTGCTTCCTCCGGAAAGTGACAGAAGAGGGGTAAGCTGGCAAGAACTGTTTGCTCAAGAGTACCGTGAAGTCGTTATGTGTAATGGTAAGCACAAGCATAGAGCAGATTTGTGCTTACTCCAACCAGATGATAGTCTGCTCATTGTTGAGTTTCAGCATAGTAACGTGATTCGTTGACAAGATTCGTAAGCGTGAGCAGTTTTATACTCAGGTTGGTTATCTGCTGTGGGTCTTTGATGCTTGTTTGTTCCACATCCGGCTAGAACCAATATCCTCAAATAGGGATATCTATAAGGTACGTTGGTCCCCACCACGCAAATCGCGCTCGGGCAATAAATAGCTCCTTAGCCTTTGACTTCGGTCATGTGATTCTGCTAATTGCACAAGCCCACCAACGTAACGGTAAACGTATACAGAGTGGGGGTTGGGGTTGGCTTTACCGCAAGCAAGAATTTGCAAGTATGTTGCACAAGTTTTCTATGCTGTTCACATTAGATGTGAGCAAATCCTTGTGGGAGATCAAAAAAAGGGGTGCGACGACACCGCTATTATTGGCAGCGACAAAGCTTGTTGCCCAAGCCGACTCTACGATTATAGAGTCCGACGCACTGCTTGAGTTGAAAAAGCAGTTACCTAATGTCAATCAATTGGCACTTAGAGGTGTTCTAGCCGCCGCTTGCCAAGAGGCTGGTTATGTGAAGAAAAGTGTCAATCAACAATATTCAGCCTGGGTTAAAGATATTTAGCGCTAACCGGGCAGATGGCAAAAAGCACTTTTAGGGTGCGATTGGTGATCGTCCAAAGGACACGCTGCGCGAACGCCACTGCGAGAATGGGCTCTAGCCCGATCGTACCACTTTCACTATTTTATTCCTCAGACTAGTTGTAGAGGAATAATAAAGTTCAACAATTTTAGTGCCTCAAACCCTTGAGTCTTCGTTCCATAGTGCAGATGTCTGAGAAATAAAGTTGAACAATTTTGGGCTGGAAAAAGAATCAACCTACGATTTTTTCAACACAGTTGCCCCAAAGTCAAATAAAAAAGTTGAACAATTAGGAGAGTGGTAATACCCATTGCACCCAGAGCGATCGCGCCCCGAAGTGACGTAGCGTGTACGCAGCAAGGGCTTGGGGCGCGAGTTATTCCCGGACGCTTGGGGCGCTTAGAGCACCCCAGAAATTGTAGAACTTTTTTATCCCTCCACAACTAGTAACAATTGCGTAATTACTTATCAGAATAAGGCTGATAGGAATGCCGTTTCGGATAAGTAGATGTGTAAGGGAGACGCAAATTGGTACATTAAGGACAGAAGAAAAGATTTTTCTTTTTGTTAAAGAGCTGATTCAATTGTTGTTGTCGAGCGGGAATTATGTCCGAATCCCCAACTGAGCAGAACCTCTTACCAACTGTAGACTGTCTTCTGCCTTCAGTTGAACTGATGCTGACATCCCCCCTACCTTTAACTGAACACCCAGCGGCAGTTTATCTAGCAGGACTCTCCCCTGGTTCTCGACCAGCAATGAGGCAAGCTTTAAATGCTCTAGCCCAACTTTTAACCAATGGTTACTGTGATGCTCTCACCCTCAATTGGGCAGCGTTGAGGTACAAACATACTGCTGCGGTGCGTGCTGTCCTGATGGAGAAATATTCACCCGCTTATGCCAATAAAATGCTTTCTGCTTTGAGGCGGGTTTTAAAAGAGGCACTGCGGTTGGAGTTGATGGACGCTCTTGATTTTAGCCGTGCTGTAGATATTCGCAATGTTAAGGTGTCAAAGGAGTTACAGGGACGCGCTTTAAGTGAGGAAGAAATCGGCGCATTAATGCAAGTCTGCTTCAATGACCCCACCCCCATAGGTTATAGAGATGCTGCCCTCATAGCAATCCTGCGCGGATCAGGGTTAAGGAGGGGTGAGGTGGTTGCTCTATCTATAGCTGATTTTGACCCAAATACTGGTGCAATAAAAGTGCGGGGTGCCAAAGGAGGGAAAGACCGGACAGTGTACTTGCCAGATGTGGCGATCTCCGTCGTACAAGACTGGCTTGGTGTGAGAGGTGAGGCTAGTGGTTCATTGTTATGTCATATTAATAAAGCTGGTTGCGTGGTTCTGCGACGCTTAACGTCTCAAGCAGTGCTGTTCATTTTGCAAAAACGTGGCGAACAAGCTCTTGTGACTAGCTTTTCTGCTCACGATTTCCGCAGAACTTTTATATCCGAGCTGCTTGATTCTGGAGTAGACATATCTACAGTACAGAAGTTGGCTGGTCATGCAACGCCTGATCTGACAGCTCGCTACGACCGACGCGGTGAACAAACTAAGCGCCGTGCAGTTCAGGGACTGAGTATCCCTGGTTCTAGGAAAAAAAGGTTTTCTTAGCGAGATATTCTCATTTGACCGGATGATAAAGTCCATCCTCCCTGTCCCTGACTTTTCACGGGATGTGGAAAGGGGGGAAGGGTTCGCGAGTGTAAGTGGCG
>CAZZYE010001009.1:0-3277 GCA_964658145.1 uncultured Stigonema sp. | reverse complement strand
TGAATTCCTCCCAAGAAACGTTAGGCACAGTAACTAGTTTCTCTTGTGTTGGATGGTCTAAAAGTAGAGTGTTCATATTGTCTCTCCACAGTTCTTGAAAAATTCATTGTAAAGAATTGAGCAAGGTGAGTAATCACCTATTCTACTAACAGCGATCGCCATTATTTATATTTATATAGCAGTCCTAAATGATTCGTGAGATTCTCTCTCTTTCTTTTCTTGGCGTCCTTAGCGTCTTGGCGGTTCGTTGAAAAAATAATTCTAGGATCGCTATAGTCTGAATATCCAAGAAGTGGGCTTTGCCTGTATTCTAAAGTTATTGAGCCTCAATTTGCCTAACTACCGTCAGCGCTGAGTAACTCACCCCAGCAGTACCTTCGCCTGGATGGGTTGAGTCTCCAACTAACCAAAGATGCTTGATGGGTGTACGATTGGCAAAACCAAAAGGACCGAAAGTAGGTATGCGTTGCCCAATACCACCAACAATACCGCGATCGCGTGCCGTATATCGCGCAAAAGTGCGGGGTGTTGCTGCTGACCGATGAATAATGGTTTCGGGTTTTAGGCAAAAGAATTTAGCAAGATGGGCGATCGCATCTTCTGTATACTGTTCTTTTAGCTCTTCATAATCCTCAGTCCGCCACCACTTTTCTGGGTCTACAAACGAAGAAGCAATAATCGTTGCTTTCCCAGATGGGGCGCGACCATCGCCAGGATGACTAACAGAAACAAACAGTGAATTATTTTCACCGATCGGACCATTAGCGTCGTACAGAAACTGCAGATGAGGCGGACATCCGGGAGGAATAGCGCTTTCGTCTACACCCAAATACACCACAAACGCACCCGATGCGGGTGGTAATTTTTCCACTCGCTTCTTGTACCCACGAGGTGCCGAGTCACCTAATAAGTGTACCAAGTTCTGCACAGTGACATTAGCAACTACATGGTCAGCTGGTTCAGTCCACACTTCTTTATTCTGATTACGAATGACTACAGCAGTGGCTTTACCTTTTTCTACCTTGATACATTCAACCGTATGACCCATTAACAACTTACCACCATCTCTTTTAAAAGCAGAAACTAGGCGATCGCTCAATTTCTGCATACTACCTTGGAGATGAAACAATCCTTGCGGCAGTTGCGATACGCTCAATGCTGTTGCAGCATAAAGTAGCGCTGTTTCCTCTACATCTACCTGGGAATACAGCTTCAATTGTAAATCCAAAAACGTTCTGAGGCGGCGATCGTTCGTTAGTCCACAGGCACGCAAAGCATCTCCCACTGTGAACAAAGTGTAAGGTACAGTAATCAATGTACTGCTACGCACTGCCTGAGTTAGCTGCCACAAGTCCCAACCGTTACGCGGCGGTAGCACCGGATCGCGCCCCTGAAATTCCCAGCTAGCATGAAACAAAGATGCTATCAACCGCCAGAAAGATTCGCTACCAGGAAACTGTTGGGAGCGTTCCTCAAGCCATTTCTCTGGATCTCGCCAAACATTGATTGGTGTTACCTCACCAGGAAGGTACACCGCACAAGCTGGATCGCAAGGTGTAGCTTCCGGTAGGTCGATTTCTAATTCCGAGAAAATACGGTGGTGAATACCTCCCGGTTCCAACCCAGCTACCTGAGTCGCTCCCACATCAAAGGTGAAGCCCTGGCGTTTAAACGTAGAAGCACAGCCCCCCGGAACGATCGCTTGATCCAAGATTAAGACACTGTAACCTTTATGTGCCAATAATGCCCCGGCTGTGAGTCCACCAATTCCGGCACCGATGACGATAACACGATGATTTGGCATTGATGTTTACGACATATTTCTTAATATTTATCATAATATAGGACTTACGCACTATACAAATTGAGCATCTTGTGTATAACGGAATTCTGTCGTTTCATCTCGTAGAATTGACCACATGGTAAGGGCGCGGAAACCGCGCCCCTACGCAAATGAATATTGCGCTCCGCAGCCTGACTCATACCACTGCATACTTGACTATTTCTGTCAATGCGTAAGTCCGATAATAATATTAGAATATTTAATCCGCTTACGTGCGCGATCGCCAAACTCATCAGCAACTGCGACGAGAAGGATCGCTATTTAGTCATGCATAACGAATGGCGAAATGAATACCGCATTTACGGATGCGCGATGCAGCTAGATATTATCGAGGGGAAAATTTGGATTCAGCACAACAGCACTGAAATTTTTATTGATCGAGAACTAATGAGAGCGTGGGGTTGACCACAAAGATATTATTCTAGGGTTTCGTTCCCCCGGCGTCCGCAAACTTCTTGCTGCTGCTGATTAAAAATAAAAACTTTAACCGAACATGATCTAAGCGAGCCAACCAGCAGATGCTTGATCAAGCAGTGAGCGCGGATACAAGTAAAAACGGACGTCGCAAAGGCAAATAAAAGACTTTTAGCTTAAAAAGCCTGTGATACACATGATTGTCAATGTGTAAAGTGCGTAACTCCTATCTTAGAATATTTAAGAAAAATAGTGCATTTGCCTTAGGCAGAGACATTGCATGCAACGTCTCTTAAGCCATATGTAAGAATTAAGAGTATAAGCTCACCCTTAAATACCAATGACCTCAACCCTGCTAAAATCTCCTCGTCTCAATGCGCCAAAGCTGCATCAACTACCCAATGGGTTGACGATAGTAGCGGAGCAAATGCCGATTGAAGCCGTTAACCTCAGCTTGTGGCTTAACGTTGGCTCAGCCGTAGAATCGGATGCTATTAACGGCATGGCGCACTTCCTAGAGCATATGATTTTTAAGGGAACTGAAACTCTGGCAAGCGGTGAGTTTGAACGTAGAATTGAAGAGCGGGGTGCGGTTACCAATGCTGCCACTAGTCAAGACTATACCCATTACTACATTACCACTGCTCCCAAAGATTTTGCAGATTTGGCTCCACTGCAAATTGATGTGGTAGTCAATGCCAGCATACCTGACGATGCGTTTGAACGGGAGCGATCGGTAGTTCTGGAAGAAATTAGGCGATCGGCTGATAATCCTCGCCGCCGGACTTTTGAACGAGCAATGGAAATGGCGTTTGAAAAACTACCCTATCAACGTCCAGTTTTGGGACCAGAAACAGTTATTTCCCAACTCCAACCCCAGCAAATGCGGGATTTTCACACTAGTTGGTATCAACCTCACTTAATGACTGCTGTAGCTGTGGGCAATTTGCCAGTGGAAGAATTAGTTGACATCATCTCACAAGGATTTGACGTCGCTAGCTATCAACAATCAACAATCAA
>CAZZYE010001008.1:0-3282 GCA_964658145.1 uncultured Stigonema sp. | reverse complement strand
ATATTTTGGAGTTACTGCGATTAGTTGAGTGGATGATGACGCTGCCTGAAAATCTGGAACTTGATTTTCAACAAGAACTTATTCGTTTCGAGGAGGAAAGTAGTATGCCTTACATTCTCAGTTTTGAGCGCAATGCAGAGCGCAAAGTTCATCAAGCTCGTCTTGAAGGAATCCTTCAAAAGGGTCGAGAGGATGTTCTTGAAGTTTTGCGAATTCGGTTTGAGAATTTACCGAGTTCTCTAGAATTAGTGATTAATCAAATCGAGGATGATTCGGTTTTGAAAGCTTTGCACAGACAGGCAGTTACGATCGCTTCATTGGAGGAGTTTGAGCAGCAAGTTGCTAGAGTTATATCGGTGGATGTTCCAGAGTAATGTAAGATTGGCTGCTTTAGCTGAGTTGGATCTCGCTTTTCGTCCCGATACAATTTTGGTTTCGATCATGGCGGCTAATAATGAAATTGGTGTTTTACTGCCGTTGGCAGAAATTGGCGCTGCGGTGTCGATCGCGCTGCGGTTCTTTTCCAAACTGACGCCTCACAAGCAACACAAACCCAACAGCACACCCAGTTAAGACAAAGATTTTGGAGTTTATCCTGGATTATAAATCATGAGCGAGCGATCGCAGAAGCAACGGCCAATATAGAAAACGACAAACCATCATGCCTAGCCGTCCTATCTATCTAGATTGCCAAGCTACCACACCCGTAGATGAACGGGTACTCACGGCAATGCTACCCTACTTCACCGAACACTTTGGCAATCCATCCAGCGTCAGTCATGTTTATGGCTGGGAAGCGGAAGCTGCTGTAAAACTGGCACGGGAAATATTAGCAGACGCAATCAACGCCACACCAGAAGAAATTGTCTTTACCAGCGGCGCCACAGAAGCTAATAATTTAGCAATTAAAGGTGTAGCAGAAGCCTATTTTCAAAAAGGACAGCATATTATTACTGTAGCAACTGAACACAGCGCGGTGCTTGACCCTTGTAAGTATCTCAAAACTCTTGGTTTTGAAATCACAATCCTCCCAGTCCAAAAAGATGGACTCATCGATTTAACTCAGTCGCCACTATTCAAAGTTTGCGATCGCCTTGCTTCATTGGTAGTTAATAATTAGTAACTTCTGAGTTCACAAAGCTTATGCAATATTTTTAACCATGGCGAAGCCAGAAAATTTAGTTAGATTTAGACAAGATTGAGTGAAAATATTCAGCAAAAATGCCTAGACGCGAAGAATAACGCTGCGACTAGTGCGACAAGA
Source organism: uncultured Stigonema sp. (assembly GCA_964658145.1). Classification (GTDB taxonomy): domain Bacteria; phylum Cyanobacteriota; class Cyanobacteriia; order Cyanobacteriales; family Nostocaceae; genus Stigonema. The sequence goes on along the minus strand of CAZZYE010001008.1, from coordinate 2,018 downwards.
GCGATCGCACTAGGACATTATACTAGAATATATTTAGAATATTGGGCAGGAAAATAAAATGAATACAGATATTTTTGAGCAAGTGATCGAGCAACTGAAAGTTATGCCTCAAGACTTGCAGTGCATGGTACTTGAATTTGCCCGTACTTTAGCTGGTTCAAAAATTCAAGGTGTTCCAGGTTCACAATTGCTTCGATTTGCAGGTACAATATCGCCGGAGGATATACAGCTGATCCGCGAAGCAATTGAACAAGACTGTGAGCAGATTGACACTAGTGAGTGGTAGATATTTACTAGACACAAATATCATCATTGCTATCTTTGCAGATGAGGTAGCAGTCAAAAACAGTCTGGCACAAGCCTTTGAAGTTTTGATTCCCAGTATTGCATTGGGAGAGTTATGTTACGGTGCTACAAAATCAGGACGATCAAAAGAGAATTTAGAACGGATTGACGAATTTATAGCTAACAACACTGTGCTTAGATGTGATGCACAAACTGCTCGTCATTATGGTGAAATCAAAAATAAGTTACGTCTTAAAGGTCGCCCATTACCTGAAAACGATATTTGGATTGCAGCACTTTCACTCCAATATAATCTGATATTAGTGACACGCGATGCCCACTTTCAGGAAATTGAAAACTTACAAATAGTTGCTTGGTGATTAGTTATATCATGTCCAGCACAGTCTCTATAGCTTGCTCTTTTTGCGGGTCTGCACCTTGAGCATATTCTAGTGAGAATGGAACGTTGATATCTGGGGTAACGCCTTTCCCCTCCAACCTTTGTTTTTCATTAACAAATACATTGGCAACTGCTAAGTAAACAAAGCTACCATCCTGCATCAGGAAAGGACTACCAGCAAGTACTGCTCCCGCCGTCTTGGAACCAAGCAGAGGTCCAATTTTGTGTTGCTGAAAGCCAAATGCTAGAATTTCTTTACTACTTCTGCTTCCCTGATTTACCACCATGACCACAGGCTTTTTCCATTGAGAGATATATGTGTATCTCTTGCCGAGGCGGGAAACACTGGTAACGGTAGGACCTTCTTGGGCAGTGAAGATGTTGAGATAATTGATTTCTCCTCCACCCCATCCGTCTCTGAGATCCAAAATTAACCCGTCTGCCTCTTTAAGGCGACCGTAGATTAAGTCGTCCTGAAGCTGCTGTTGATCTGAGTCAGCTGCATTTGACCAAATGTGAACATAACCAATTTTCTTACCTTCCCGTTGAATAACCTGGGTACTGGCTTTTTGCGCTTCTAGAAACATAGTGGTTGCATCGAAGATCTTTGGCGCGATCGCGATTTCTTTGCGACTATTGGAATCGGCGGAATGCTGGATCGATACCTGGACTTTCGTACCCGCCTTACCCGCAAAAGACTGTATCGGTTGGTACGGGCGACCATCCACACTCAGCAGTTGGTCGCCAACTTTTAACCCAGCTTCAGCAGCAGGACTGCCATCAAGGATAGCGCTGATAATGGTCTTGCCATTAATATCTTTGGTGAAGGCGCCAATTCCACTGTATTCCACCTTGCCGTTTGGGAGAAACTTTTTTAACTGCTTTTGTAACTCAGGGTTTCTTGGCTGAAAAACCCCCAAAAGCTGGTAGTAAGCAGGCTCATCCTTAGTATAAAAGCGGGTGTGAGAACTTTGTAATTCAGAAAGCATCTGATTGATGACAGCAGCAACTTCAAGGCTTGACTTGGTTCGCGCTGCTTGCTGCCTATACTTTTCCCGCATCGCTTTCCAGTCCACTCCGTTAAAGTTTGGGTCGTAAAAATTGTCGTTGACGGTTTGCCAGACTTGTTCAAAGACTTTAGTTTCAGGTGTTGCTAGTATCTTAGGCAGTGGTGAGGTCAACCAAAGGAGGAGCAAAACTGAGAAACTCATCAGCATTGCTGTAGCTAACCTAGTTAACTGAGGGAGTCCTAGTCTTTTCATTGTCTGCTCTCCTTTTATATCATGTCCGTATAAACAGTTACGATATACCGACCGATGCCCCCGTCCCCTCT
>CAZZYE010001007.1:0-3283 GCA_964658145.1 uncultured Stigonema sp. | reverse complement strand
GACAAGGGGGAGGTGTTAACAACTCCTGCACGGATTGCTCTAAAATATTTGTTTTTAAGATAGGGCAGGCAGGATGCCTACCCCACAAGAAAGTTACTTTTATTGTGGGTGGGCATCCTGCCTGCCCTGTTTTTAAGGATTAAATGGTCATCTACCAATGAAAAAAATTATAAAGAAGATTGTTTTTATAACTATTGTTGTCTTTATGGTTTTTGCCATAGTTGCTAGTAATGAAATTACTCATAGACAACTGACAACAGAAATGTCCCAGGTTCAAGATTGCTTGAATGTGGGTTCATTAAGCAATAACCAAGAGTTAACCCAATCCTGCCAGAAGATTTCTCAAGAAGCAACATTACCCTCTCTCGTCTCTCCACCTACTCCCAATCTAAACTTGACTGATAAAGAACGTTTCTTGACAACAATTACAGATAAGTTACCGATAATTCCCGCTCCTGGTACTTTTGAATATATTTTATTACGCGAATATGGTGCTGCATTTGTAAATAAAGATCCGGAGATTAAACTGCCACAAAAAGTTATCTTTGCTAACGATCGCGAAACAAAAGAATTTCAAGCTACTCTGACAATGAGTACAGTTAATCATACCAGTGACTGTTATTTACAGGAATCTGCAGCATCAGCTTTAAATAGGACGCGATCGCAAGTCCAAATTCCCCTAAAATCTGGTTATGGTGCTAGTGATTGTACTCGTACCTTTGACACAAACTTGAGATTTTGGCACAAATATGCTAATAACTCAACCTTGGAAAAAGTGCGCCAAGGTAAGGAAACTGCAATTCTCGGTATAGTTGCCCCACCCGGAGCATCACAACATCTCTGGGGATTAGCAGTTGATTTACGTGTATCAAATGACTTGCAGAAACAGGCTTTAAATCAAAATGGCTGGTTTCAGACCGTAGAAAACGATCTACCCCATTGGACTTATATAGGTCATCCTGAAGAAAAATTGGCTGAGCTTGGTTTTAAAAATAAAGTCGTCCGGGGAATTACTTACTGGCTAACACCACTTTAAGTTAGGAAGAGGCGCAAAAATTCATCGAAAATTTATTTATCAAACCGCATCACCGTAGGGGCGCGGTTCCCGCGCCCTTACATGCGCCCTGACAATGCGCCCATAAGTCCGATAAGTGTTAGATCCAATGCAAAATTGGGAACAATATACTAAGACTTGCATTCTGAGACATAAAGCCATGCCCAACGAAGTTGCCAACCAGGAGCAAACCTTGCTGCTCGATTTGTTAAAAGCAACGAGCCAAAACCAGGAAGTCTACCCAATCCTGCAAGAGAACTTAGACAAGCTTAATGATGATTTTGCTTTGCTTTTGCGACAATGGGTAAGCGCTCAGTTTGCCAGAGAACCAGCCAAAGCTATTAACATAGCTAGAGTCATTGTTAAATTTAGTACACTAATTCAACGGTTTGAACAAGGAAACCCTGCGAGTAATCTGGAAATTGCGATCGCTGGCTATGAAGCAGTTCTACAGGTTGTTACCCGTGAAGCTTTTCCACAAGAGTGGAGCAGTATCCAGCAAGCCTTGGTTGCTGCTTATCAGCAACGTCAACAAATTCTATCCAGAACCATTGCCGAATTTAGACAGAATAGTGTCCAAACTCAAACTCAGATCGACACCTTAACTGAGCAGTTCCAGCAGGAATTGCAACAGGCAAAGCAGCAAGTTGATGAGTTAACAACAACAATTACGCGGTTAAAACAGGAACCAGGTAATCCTGAGCAAACTCAGGATCTAGCATCTTTAATGGCTGAGTTTAGAGAGCTAAAGCAGCGGCAGAGTCTTTTAGATCACTTAGCTAGCAATGTCAACGTTTCACATACATCCAACCAATTTAACACAGCTATTTTTTATGATATTGAAAACCTAACAATGGGTAGAGAAAACCCTAATTGGCAAAACTTTTGTTTAAGAAAAATTAAACAAAATATTGAGCAAAATTCCCAAGTTAATAAAATTGCTATCCAATGTGCATATGCAGATTGGAGTGATGATCAGCTAAAACCTCTCAGGCAGGAACTTCAAGAACTTGGTATTGAAACAGTTCAAATTTTTGATCATGGTTCTAAAAAGAATGCAGCAGACATTCAACTGGCGATTGATGTCATAGAATTAGCTCACAGCCGTCCTTCGTTGGAAGTCTTCGTTATTGTATCAGGCGATGGTGCATTTGCTTCTTTAGCAAAAAAGCTACATGAGCATGCAAAAACTGTCATAGGTTGTGGGTACAAAAACCAAACAAATAGTGTGCTTGCTGCGGTTTGCGATCACTTTATTTGGATACCCAATCCAGAGATAGAAAGCAGAGACGATACTAGCCGCGAAATTGCTCTTGAATATGAAGCTAGAATATCTTAAACTGGATATCTTAGAAGAAGAAGTGAGAAAGCTCCCTTCTTCTCATCGAATTGCATTTGCCGCTTCTATTTGCGAGAGGCTGCTTCCTAACTATAATATTTTCTCTAGAGAAGAGGACTGGGGAAATTCTTCATTCCTGAGAACTGCTTTAGACGAAATATGGCTTTTTACTGAAGGAAAATACTTCGATGAAGTTGGGTTGCGTCAGTTGATAGTTGATTGTGAAAATGCAATTCCCCACGACCATGATAATCATTACTCTTTATATGTTTCCGAAGCCCAGAATGCCGCGATATCCCTTTGTAATGCTTTAGAGCTTTGTTTGGAATCGAATCAAAAGCTTGTTAGGAGAGTAGCTAGATGCGCGCATAATACGCTTTGGGAGTATCTCGATTGGCAGCTAAATGAATCATCTAATGATTGGGAAGAAAAACCTTTTGAAGAGCGAGAAACAATAATCGCCAACCATTGTTTTGCAGTTAGAGAAATGGAAAAATAAAATGAAGACTTACAGCGACTCAAAGAAACGCCAATTTTGACCAAAGAATTCCTTCAATGCTTGCGTACTTCTTCCGAAAAGGATGGAAAAAGCCTCATAGATTTATCTTAGGATTAGCAGAGGCTGTCCTAACTAATTATCTTCCCATGCTTCAGCGAGAGGATGAAGCTTGAGCAGGGGAGACGTTCACAGTAAACTACGCCTACTTACCTTAAATATTATTTACTCTCTACGTCGAACAGTACGAGATCAAGCACGACGGAGTTCAACAAAAGTAGGACTTACGCATTGACAGAAATAGTCTTGTATGCAGTGGTTTCGGTAGGGCTGCGAAGCACAATATTCATTTGGGTAGACCACCTTACCGTAGGGGCGCGGTTTCCGCGCCCAT
>CAZZYE010001006.1:0-3290 GCA_964658145.1 uncultured Stigonema sp. | reverse complement strand
CCTTATTTTGTAATTATTTAGTCAATACGGAGAATAAATGAGAGGTACAGGCTACATTGTTGAGTCCGAGCAAAAGGCGAGCAAGCAACTCCCGACACTGCAACGCTTTTTGCAGTATCTGCGACCCTATGGCAAAGAAGTTCCTATTGCATTAGGTTTTGTTATCATCAGTGCAGCGACTCAGGCACTTGGTCCTTTCCTCATCGGCTGGTCAATTGATCATGTGATTGTTCAGAGGAATCTGCCGGGACTAATGATGTTGTTGGGTTTCTTGGGGATTGTCTACATGGTAGGTATCCAGACAATCCGGGGACAGATTTTTCGTGTGAGCTGGATTATACAGCGTGTACTTGCCCAACTACGTCAAGATATTTTCACAAAAATACAAAGCCTTCCTCTCAGCTTCTTTGACCGTAGCGAAGCTGGGGATTTAATGAGCCGCCTGCTGAATGATGTGAATACCGTAGATCAGGCATTTGGACGGACAGTCGCACAAATGCTGGGCAACCTGTTCAGTTTGCTTGCGATTATCGTGGCGATGCTCTCGATCAACCTCCATCTAGGTTTGGTGAGCAATTTGTTTGTGCCACTGATGATTTTGACCACTAACTTATTTGCCCGTTGGGCAAGAACTAGATTTCGTGTTACTCGTCAGACGATTAGTCAGCTTTCTACCAAGTTGGAGGAGGACATTGGAAGTGTTCGTGAAGCACAAGCATTCAATCGGGTACATGTCAACATTAAAGAGTTCAACAACTTAAATGCCGCCAACCGTATTGCCAATGTCCAAGCAGTGGCAGTTACCGCAGCGTTTTTACCTTCTATTGATTTTCTCAATACACTGGCGACGGCAGGAGTATTAGCTTACGGTGGTTATCTCGCCGTCATGGGGGCAGCGACCGTGGGAACAGTTACCGCCTTTTTACTCTATGTCCAGCAGTTTTTCCGACCCATCCAACTTATTAGCCAGTTTTACACGCAAGCACAGTCGGCATTAGCTGGATTAGAGCGCATCTTCCAACTGTTGGATGAGCCTTCACAACTTCAAGACGCACCCGATGCTGTAGAAATGCCTCCGATCAAGGGCGAGGTAAGTTTTGAGAATGTTACTTTTGGTTATAATCCTAATCAGCTGATTCTTAAAGAAGTGAATCTTCATGCTAAGCCAGGGCAGATGATTGCTTTGGTCGGTCCGACTGGGGCAGGCAAGAGTACGATTGTTAACCTGATTCTGCGCTTTTATGATGTGTTTGCTGGTGCAGTTAAAGTGGATGGTATTGATGTCCGTAGCGTGACTCAAGCGAGTTTGCGTCGTCAAATTGGCATCGTCCTCCAAGATAATATCCTGTTTAGCGGCACAGTTGCTGAAAATATCGCCTTTGGTTACCCGCAAGCGACGCCAGCCGAAATCGAAGCTGCTGCTCAGGTTGCTAATGTCCATGAATTTATCACCACGATGGAGCAGGGCTACGCTACTCGCTTAGGTGAACGGGGGACAACCCTCAGCCAAGGTCAGCGACAGTTAATTAGCATTGCCCGTGCAGTTTTGGTACAGCCTCGGATTCTGATTCTGGATGAAGCGACTAGCAGTATCGACACCCGCACTGAAGCACTGGTGCAAGAAGCGATCGCCCGATTGCTAGAAGGTCGCACCAGCTTCGTCATTGCCCACCGCCTGAGTACAGTCACCAAGGCAGATCAAGTATTAGTTGTTCAGCAAGGTCAAATCGTCGAGCAAGGTACCCACTCTGAATTAGTCGCACAACAAGGAGTCTACGCAAACCTTTACGCCCTCCAGTTCAGTACACCTACCGTTCACTGAAAGCAATACGCTTGGTGTTAGGGCTTCTAGGTGGGAATTTCTGAGGAGATGGATTGCAGAAGGAGCGATCGCCTCCGCAATCCGAGTCGCCCAATTAATTGAATAGTATTACCGTAAAAAGTAGGGTGCGTTAGGCGGCAGCCGTAACGCACCATGATGGACTTAAATCTAAACTTCTATCAACACTCTCGACTGATGCAAAAGGTTTAATGCCAACTTAAAATCAAGATGGCTTGATAAATTCCCCAGATGAGTATTGCTTACCCTTGAATCCAGGAAAAGAAATATGGTCAATACCTATGACGAAATTTTCGGTGCGGCATTATCTTTGCCTCCAGGGTTAAGAGCCATGCTTGCTGAACATTTGCTCAAAAGTCTGGACTCTATAAAACAAGCAGAAATAGATGCTCTTTGGGCAGAGGAGGCAGAGAAAAGAGTTCAAGCCATTGAACAAGGTCAAGTCACGTTGATTCCTGGCGAACAGATGTTTCGATCGCTACGTTCAAGGAGTCGGTGATGGCGTATGACTTTCATCCTGCTACTGGTGATTCATTTAGCAACGCCAAAAATTTCCGGATTAAACCAATTGTCACTGCAGGCAATTCCAACTGCGGCGTCAATCCCGTATCATCTAGCTGCTGAAAAACCCGGATTGCTTGCGGATTCAGTTGGGCAAGACGGCGACCAATTTCAGGACCAGTAAATTCGGTCTTTTGCCCCCAGATAATAACAGTGGGAGTTATTAGCTGTTGAATGTAAAGGGACAAATCAAAACACAAGTCGCCCCGGACAAAAGACAGCGCCGCGTATTCAGCATTTGGTTGCTGTGCCGATTCTAGGTAAGCCTCGACAATTTCCTCGTACACTCGACTCGGTTGGGCAAATTGCCGTTGTTCTAGAAAGCTGCGAATACCACCACTAGTGGCAATTCCAGTAGTGTAAAGCAATCGGTCAACAAAAGGAACTTTTACGACTTGAGCAAATAAACTTTTGGAGTAATCTTCGCCAAAGTCGGAAAGCCCAGCAGGTGTAGTGAGAATTAGGGACTGGAACAATTCGGGATTGGCGATCGCTACTCGAATTGTAAACGCCGCTGTCAAGGAAGAAGCAATGACCTTTACTGGACCGTTGCAAGTCTGTTGCAAAAACTCCCGGATTGTCGTTAAATAATCCTCAATCCTGTAATCCCGTGCGGGATGCTCCGATCTTCCCCAACCAATCAAGTCCGGTGCAATAATTCGATACTCAGTGGCAAATGCCGGATATACTTTTGACCACTCATAAGCAGACGACCCACCACCAAAGCCATGTAGGAATACCAAAGTTTCTTTCTCTGTACTAGTAGTCGTATTGTCCTGCCAAGGCGAACCAGCAGGAGTATAATATACCATTCTACCTAGTGAGGTAATTACGGAGCGTTGCTCAAATCCCAGTGGTTGAAACATGGTGTTTGTTGGTTGTTGGTTGT
>CAZZYE010001005.1:0-3294 GCA_964658145.1 uncultured Stigonema sp. | reverse complement strand
AGGGGAGCCAGCGCGCATGAGGAGGGTTTCCCGACAGAGGCGACTGGCGTGGGTTAGGGGGGATCGAGCTTTATCCAAACCGTATTGAGTTCACGGTTTGCTTTCAGCGTTTTCTCAGATCCATCTCACCCTAAGTTAATTAGGGCAGCATAATATCTTTGACAATGCTTTTATTGTAGTAGTACTATTGTGACCAGAGTCAGAAGATTGCATCGTCATATCAACAGAATTCCCGGACAAACTTATCTCTGGCTAGCCATCCTGATTTTTGGATCATCTAGTGCAGTTACCCGAAAGCTGACACAAATTGGTGCGCAACACTCTATAGGTGGTCAAAATCCAATTTCTCTATGTAACGTTTTGTTCGTGGGAAATTTGTGTGCCTTGATGGTTCTGATAGCGATCTACTGGCGACAGTGGAACTTCGCTACTTTAAAGCAACTGTCAAGGAAAGATTGGTTCAACTTGATAGCAGTAGCAATCTTATCTGGAGCTCTCGCCCCTGGTTTAATTTTCCAAGCACTTGCGTTAACCAATGTCAACAATGTTGTTTTGGTTGGACGCTTGGAACCACCCCTGACGCTGGCTTTATCGGTCTGGGTTTTGAAAGAACGGGTCAATTTTTGGGAAATTGTGGGGGCGATGGTTGCGTTTGTCGGCGTTATGCTGACTATCGTCCTTCAGCCCCCAGAGAATGCCATGATGAACGTGGGAGGTTTCCATTTGGGTTTAGGGGAAGTTCTGACAGCAGTCGGAGCGATAGCTTCAGCCGCTTCTACTATTATTAATAAAGGATGGCTATCCCAGATTCCCCTAGGAATCCAGAGTATCTTTCGTACTGCCTTAGGAACTGTAATATTTTTCTTCTTTGCTTTAGCACTCTATGGCAGCGATCACTTCATGAATGTATTCTCACCGTTCCTTTGGAAGTGGATGTTGTTGTATGGTACGGTAATTGTCGTGGTTGGTCAGTCATTTTGGATCAAGGGATTGAGAGCTTCCACAGTGTCTGCAGCTTCTTTAGCTGGCTCGTTTACCCCGATTGCTGGTATTGTGGCAGCTTATTTGATTTTAGGCGAAGCTCCTACTGTGGCTCAATATATTGGCGGCAGCTTGATTTTAGTCGGTCTTTTCTTGAGTCAAATTGGCATTCGGCGTCAGACTGCAGCCATTGCGATGACTGTAGAAACAAAAATTGGCTTTAAGGGGATTTGAAAGTGGTTAGCGTAGAGATTCTATTTGCTTTTTGCGCATCTATTGTTATGCATGATATCGATGTAAGTTTGGAATACCAATTTAGGTCTTGACCAACAGATGTACGACATCATCGAAAAGCTAATAGACATCTCCAGAAATTAATTGTGCGTTGTTTACAACCCTTGTAGAACGCGCGGCGTTCATACATTGTTTTTCATTCCATTTCTATTAACGAAATCCTGTCAGTGGTGAGAAGACTCCAGAGAAGAATTTTCCAAAGCTCCTTCCAGCATGATACTGGCGATCGCCTGATATGCATCTGTCCAAGCTTGTTTCACCTCTGGCGTCCAGTCATTTCCTAGGAACGACTCCAAGGTTTTCAACAGCGACAACCCCACAAGCGAGTAATCTGTGGGCACAGTGCCAAAATTTACATGACATACACCCAGACTTTTTAGTGCAAATGCTCTCTAAGGATTTCAGCTACTGAACTACAAAAGCGCTACTTTTTGTCAAAAAATAACTTTGAATTTCCAACATATTCCCAATGAAATTCCAATGGAATTGGTGTTAATATTGAAAAATGGAGGTGATTTCTATGGCAGTTATAGTTAACGACTTAACACCTTTTGACCTGAAGGTGGGTTCCAGATGGTCATCTTTTGAGAAATTTCGCACAGAAGGCGCGAAATCTCTTGATTCTATTAAGAATGGTACAATCGGTATTCTGCATACCAAAACAGGGCAGTATCGCATTATTGAAGAACACGACTTCCAAAGGATGCTAGGCTTAGCTCGTGATGTAGATCGGTTGCGTCGGGGATTACGTGTACTATCGCGTACTGTTCGCGTTGTGCAGAAACACCCCGATACCGACACCATTAACTTGCTAATAGAGGCTGTCGCAACGCTAGGCACTCTACCCGATCTTCCGACTCGTGACAGATTCGAGCCTCTGATTCCCGAACGACTGGATGCAGATATAGACGATGAAGTAGACGTTGACCCGGACTTGGTTGCGCGTCCGCTTGATGTAAAAAGCGCTACCTGGGAAGATTAATGTCCATTGATGACAACGACAGCACACCCACTTTACCTAAAAATTTAGCGGAACTTGAGGCGCATTTACAGGCTCTCTCTCATGACGATCACGCAGTTAAGATTATCCAAAACTTTGCCAAGAACCTTGGCAAAACAAACCAGCGGAGCGCGTTTGTTCAATGAAAAGGGGGCTATTGTACGTGATCCCATTATCTACCAAGACGTGCTTCATCGGGGTCTAATCGCTCCCGATGAGGACCCTTTTATCCTTTTACAGGGAGATATTGTTAGTACGGAAACTGCTTACTTTTTAGGAGAGCGCATTACTGGAATGAAGTTTGCAGTAGCTACCTCTACCTGTGATCTCATCCCGAATCGTCGTCAATACGCAACACTGTTGCGTGTACAACCAATTAAGAAGGATGACCCAAACGTCAAACAACTGCTTGGGGAACTACTGAAATTCACATCTACCCAACGTATGTATCTTCCACCACTTCCGAACGATCCATCCGATATAATCGGGAACGCTTTGGTATTTGACGGAATTGTACAAGTACGATTAGATGACTTGCTAATGGCTACAAGGCTTGCTAGCTTGAGCTTAGTGGGATGGCGCATCTTTGGCTCACTAGTTCGCACGATCATGACTCGCGCAGGGGATACAGAGGTGAGGATGCGATCCAGCGTATAAAGATATAATGAATTAATTATTAATTAATTTAGTAATTTTTAATTACGCATTACGAATTACGAATTATTCGGTCAGCAGTGACAGCATGGTCGGTTAATAAAGCATGAATTAGAAAGCGAGTTTACTGTTAGCTATCTACAGAGAGTGCTTGCGGGTTTTCACCGACGACACTTAAATCAAAAGCGATTAATTTGGACGCAAGGTTGTTTTATTTGAGGTGATAGCGATTGCGTAAATTTCTTGCTTTTGTAGTGGCAGTGATAGCTGCTTTGAATTGAAGGAGTGAACCAATAAGGTGTTGGCTGGTTAAGTAAGTCGGCGGGAAAATTTATAACTATGTAACGAAAAGTTAACCTGAGGGA
>CAZZYE010001004.1:0-3299 GCA_964658145.1 uncultured Stigonema sp. | reverse complement strand
CATCCAACACAAGAGAAACTAGTTACTGTGCCTAACGTTTCTTGGGAGGAATTCAAAGCTATTGAAGCACAACTAAAGGACAACCGCAATGTCCGGTTGTCTTATTTGTCAGGAATGTTAGAAATTATGTCCCCTATTGGTGAACAACACGAGTTCGTTAAAAGTACCCTTGGCTTGCTGCTAGAAGCTTACATGAAAGAGTTGGGCATCCGGTTTTACAGACGCGGTGGTTTCACTCTAGAAGAACCTGGATATGCTTCTGGGACACCTGATGAGTCTTACAGCATTGGTACAAAAACAGAAGTTCCTGACATTGTTATTGAAGTTATTGTCACCAGTGGCACTATTAATAGAAAGGAGTTATTCAAGCCTAAGAAAGTGCCGGAAGTTTGGTTTTGTAAATCTAATCAAATCAAGATATTTCGCTTGAACGCAGCAGGAGAATATGAATTAGTCAACCGCAGTGAATTTTTGCCAAATTTAGACCCGGCTTTGTTGCTGCGTTATATCGCCAATCCTGACCAGTACGAGGCTGTTCAGGAATTTGTGCAGGCTATCCGAAAATAACTTCAAAGCAACACCCCGCACTTTTGCACGATATACAGTACGCGATCGCAGGGGGAGGGAACCGGACTGAAGTTACTTTTAATTTAATCAAATGGGCAGAAGGCAACGTTCTCAAATAATTGCCTTAATTAATCCGCCTGAAAGCAAAAGTCCTTAATCCAAAGTATGTATAGAAACTTCAATTTCAAGCATGATTAAATTATCTGGTGATGAACGTAAGGAATTATTAAACGCAATCCTTGATGCTTATCCTGACATAGTTGATTTAGAGATGATGGTCAGCATGAATCTTAATGAAAACCTAAATGCTATTACTGGAGGAAATAACAATACACACATTGTTTTCAAGCTAATCGAGTGGGCAGAAACAAAAGGATGTATAAAAAGACTAATAGAGGCACTTTATGAAGATAGAACTGGAAATGAAAAAATAAAAACTATTGCGTTAGCTAAGCATGGTATTTTTCCAAAAAAGCACTGGGAAGAATTAGATTTAATCCTCTCGAAAATGGATTATAATCTAATTGCTCAAGTGTGTCGTTTAACTTTGGAAAATATTGCTAATAATCAAGATGTAACGGGGAATTATCCAGATTTAATAAATCTGGGTAATTTAGATAAAATCAAGAAAATTCTTTTAGAAAAATGTACTCATAACGATAAAGGAATACCAACTATTATTGAATTTGCAGAACGTTTGGCTAAAAAGGTTGGAGAACCTACTCAAAATCAATTAAATGTGTGGGTTGAAACTGTAGCGGAGAAACTTAAGATTCAGCTACCGACTTATTCTAATACTCAATCATCAGGTACTGCTCAATCCTATTTGCTTATTACAGTTACTCCTAAAGATTATCATAAATTTTATATAGAAGCTGAATTGATGCCTGACTATCAAGTTAGCAATAGTAAGAATAAAGGTATTAAAATTGAATTAAATCAGGAGGAAGTAAAAGTAGAGTGTTCATTGGTTGAAATTCCTGATCTAATTTACAAGGTTATCGATATTACTGAAACACAGTATCTCTATAAATATAAATATACTTTAACAATTGAGCTATTTTTGCCTATGCAATATTTAGGGACAAGCATAGACTTAGAAGAAATACCAATTGGTTTCGACGATAAACGCAAACCAATTGGGAATGAATATAGATTGGTGGTACGTTCTCTTGATAGATTCGGAAAACAAAGTATTAAATATTTAAATAATTTGTCTATAAGATGGGAAAAGTTTAGGAATTTTAGCATAGATGAATTTAAAATGAATTTTGAGCATTTTAGGGATGCGAATCAGTGCAATTGGGATGAATTGGCTACAAATTTAGAATTGCAAGAAAGGCTAGGACTGAAGATTACTTGTGGTTTACCAGAATCTGATGAAGAAAAAAAAGAATTATTTATCGCTATTATCAGAGGAGGAGTACCAATAGCTTTGTGGACAAGGTGTAATAATTTCCCGGATATAGAAGAAGAATTCGATAAACTCTTAACAGTGAAATATTTGCCAGACTTAAGTCATTTATATGAATCAGTTTGGAAACTTCGTAAAACTGCTCATGCAAAACAAGATAAATCTCAGAATTATTTAGGCTATCATTTAGGGATTTTATGTGATAATCCTAATCGGGTTCCCTTTCATCTTCGGCTGGAGAATCAGCAACTTGTAGAAACAGGGCTATAGTCAGGGGAATGGAAGTGATGGCAGACTGGCGATTTTTTCATGGCAATGGTCAGCGACAAGAAGAGGTTGCAGAAAAATTAAAAAATCTTGAACCTCCCCCTTGGCGACAATTTGGCAAAAAAGAAGATGTTCTAGTTAACGATCAAGGAAAAGACGATCGCTGGGAAAAACTCCAAAAATTAGCTGAAACTAAGAAAAGAGATCGAAGAAGAGGCGAGAACTTCCGCATTTCCCCAGATGCGACTGATGTGCTGAATGCGGTAAATGCAGCTATTTCTTTGCGAAGACCTTTGCTCATAACAGGTAAACCAGGTTCAGGGAAAACCTCTCTGGCTTATGCCATTGCCTATGAGTTGAATTTAGGTCCTGTGCTATCTTGGTCAATTACAACTCGTTCTACCTTGCAGGAAGGACTTTATCGCTACGATGCGATCGCCCGACTACAAGATGCCCAACCTCCATCAGCCCAAATCGGTGAAGAACAAGAAATCGGTAAATATATTACATTAGGACCTCTGGGAACAGCCTTTTTGCCTTCTCATTTGCCGAGATTACTCCTCATTGACGAAATAGATAAAAGTGATATTAATCTCCCCAACGACTTACTAAATATTTTTGAAGAGGGAGAATTTGAAATACCGGAATTAGTCAGACGTTATAAACCTGGAGAGAAAGAGGAATTTCAGGTTGGCACCCAAGACCAAGGTATCGATGTTTCCATTCAGGCGGGAAGAGTGCGCTGTTATGCTTTCCCAATTATCGTGATGACGAGTAACGGAGAGCGAGACTTTCCACCAGCCTTTAAGCGGCGATGTGTGCGGGTAAGAATGCCAGATCCCAATGACGATGCTCTTAAAGCTATTGTTAAGGCTCATTTTGGGAAGGAAGTATTTGAACGAGATGAGTCAAAAATTGTAAAATTAATCAGCGATTTTAGGCAAAATAAGAATCAATCCCAAGATCGAGCAACGGATCAGTTACTCAACACCATTTACGTGCCATCTGTGATAGGTTAAAAGTGTGTACTTTTTGTCAATACCTCCAAGGA
>CAZZYE010001003.1:0-3304 GCA_964658145.1 uncultured Stigonema sp. | reverse complement strand
GTATTTCCGCGTTATGGAATCACATAATGTGCGCCTCGGTGTTGACCAACCAATTTTAATTGTTTGATAGCAGTTAACTTACGCAATAGGCGACTTGCCTGGTCTTCGCTAATGCGGCAAAGTTCCATTGCTTCGTGTCTGGTAATTTTGCCGTGAGTCTTCACATAACTTAGCACCATTTGCTCTTGCTGGATGGGATTAAAGCCAGCTTGTCGGACATAATCGGCTGACTGTCCTAATTCTCGATAAACTTGGGGACTTAAAGTATAGGTGCGTCCTTTTTTGACTCCATGCGCTTCCACCAAACCCGCCTCGACTAATCTTTCTAATACACTGCGGGCACTCGCTTCGTCTCGTTGAATGGCTTGGGCAAGGGTATTGGTGTCTAAACGTCTTTCTTGTCGCAATTGTCCCAAAGCGATGAGAGATTCAACGGGGAGTTGGCTTTGTCTACGATTTTCTTCTTCAATCACAACAAGCAAAAGTGGCAAGTCGGCTTCTCCGCCGGGAAGCCTGACGACTACTGAATAAGCATCGCTGCGTCGATAGTCGGGTGCTGGTCGTCCGTAGCGCAGTAACCCCTGGTAAATTAAATCTACACCGCGTCCTGTACGTTCAGCAAGTCCGATACGTTTGATAGCATCCGCTAAGAAGGGATTTCTGGGTCTGGGTTCCACGACTAGCAAATTATCTAAGGTTACGCCTTCAACAAATCCCCCTGGGTTGCTAATGACTATTCCGTAATCTTCCCAGCGGACGTGAACTGCCCCAAGTCTAGTGTAATCCCGATGAATGAAGGCATTGACAAAAGCCTCACGAAATGCACGGCGGTCGTAGTTGGGAATGGGTACACGAAATAGACCAATCTGTACTTCATCTTCTTCGACACGCACCTCAAACTGTTCTATAACTCGCTCAAATAGTTTCAACATGGGTGTGCGGTAAAAATCATTGACCCGCACTTGAGTGCCTTCTAGCACTTGAAAAGCTACTTCATGGGTCGGTATGTGTTCGCGGAGGGCTGCTTCTCGACCCAGAATCAGCAATCCCGTGACTGTGGGGACGCGATTGCCATCACGAGAACGCACAAATCCCAAAGCACCGTCTAGTTCTTGATCGTTGAGGGATAAGAGAGTACGATCGCCTCCATATCGTTCTATCAGTTGCCGCAGGCGTTCCCGTTCTAGAGGATCAAAGTCGGCTACAGATGACCCAGTTATCGGTAATGATGAGTAATCGAGAACACCTAAATCTGACTGACGACTGGCAAATTCGTGAGGATAGAAGGGGATGCACTGGGGAGTACCGTCAGCTTGGAGACGACGACGCTGTAGCATTCCATCGCTCGTGGCTACTATGCGGGGAGATTTGGGTACTTCAATGCAGGCAATGGTTTGACCTTCTTCCTGAAGTGCTGTGACGCGCACACTGATCGGTGGGTTGGTACGGTTGGCAATCATGGCGGCTAATGTGGATAAATTTTGATGTTGGGGATGCAAACCACTCACCTGACCATCATCTTCAACCCCAAGGTAAATTTCGCCGCCGTCTGTATTGGCAAGGCAAACCACCGTTTCAATCAGTTCCCGGTCGGCTAGGCGAGAGCGATCGCTTTTGAACTCGACGGTGAGGGATTCCTCTGTGGGGATAGTGCGTGTCATTCCGTCATTTCCGGGTCTGCTTTGCCAGTTGCATAGATACTATGTTCATTTTTCTGTTTAAGTGGTAGGTGTGTAATTTTCACTTCTACCACTTTTTTGTATCCAGGTTTAGTTTTTGGACGGGTCTAATGGGAACCGAGGTATTGATATTGTATCAAGTATGGTAGTTACAGCACCTCCGTCGGGTAGACCACAATATAACCGTAGGGGCGGGGTTACCCCGCCCTTACTTCTTCCAACAAGCGGCGACATGAGTCACTACGTTGCGTAAGGTGTTTTTCAGGAATTTATTCACCTCACCAGATTGTTTGAATTGTGGTTAATGCCTGAATTTGCAAATCGCGAGTGACTAATGGCAAGTTAAAGTATAAAGCAGTTGCGGCAATAATTCGGTCAGGCATATCTGGTACTACATCGCGAGGAATCTGACAAGCGAGTTTGTGCTATGGCTAAATCTAGAGGAGCGATTTCTAAACCAGTACCAGGGTCAGATAAAGCATTGATTAACTGCCCAAATGCTGCTTCTGGTAATCGATATTTTTCCACTAGATAAGCGACTTCTACCACAGAAATCGTAGACACATAAACAGGATCGCCGACTTGAATCGCCTCATTTAGAGAGGTAAGTGCTGCTTGAGATAATCGGGTTGACTCCCGCAAATACCAGATAATTGTGTGAGTATCTGCTACAACTGCCGTCATTAAATAATATCCCTGGGAAAGTTACCCCACATCTCTTTTCTCGCTTGGGCGATATCCTCTTCTGTAATATCAATGTCTAAATCTGACCACAGTCCTTTGACACTGCGTAGCGGTCGCTTGGGAGTCACTTGCTGTTGTAAAAAAGTAGCAAAATTCAAAACTTCTTGCTGCTTTTCTGGAGGTAATTCCCGCAACTTTTCCAATACTGCTTGCTCAAGATTCATATTTTATCTCCTCTGTGATTATTCCTATGCTTGCTCAAGGAGTTCTCTGACTACCTCTTCACCATCAAAAACTTCTCCTTTATCCGATTGCTCAATACCAATGGCAACTTCTTGGCGGAGTTTTTCGATTCGCATTTGGCGAATATTATCTTTTTCTTCCAGTAAACGCAATGCCTCACGAATAACTTCACTAGCAGACAGGTATCTGCCACTTTTGACCTTTTCGTGAACAAATTGCTCCAGTTCCGGTGTCAGCGATACATTCATGGCTAGCTCATCTATTGAGTGAGTTATGAATTCATTGTGCAGCTGATAACAAACTTTGACAATATTTGTTATCAGCTGCACAATCACCTTCACACCTTCAACGTTCCACCACTTGTTCCACCGCTTCCTCAGAGTCAATTGGGTCAGAGGAAAAATTTCCCAACCGCATCCGTTTCATTAGTGTGCGATCGCCCACGAACTGGTCAGATAGTCCACAGCAACGTTAGCTATAACAGCCTTCTACAGCTTTTGTAATCCTCAAATCTAAACTAATTATTAATTAATAAAGGAGTAATTCGTAATTTTGTCAGATATAGGATTACTATTTGATTTTTGAAATATACGTAGGGTGGGCATTGCCCACCATATCTGGGCTTTGGTGGGCAGTACCCACCCTACAGAACCTGTATTTTTTCAATAATCAAACCGGATTCCTATAATTACGAATTA
>CAZZYE010001002.1:1807-3304 GCA_964658145.1 uncultured Stigonema sp. | reverse complement strand
CCTTGTAGAGACGCGAAATTTCGCGTCTCTACATTCTTTTTCGGAGAGGTCTATTGCCTACTCTGTGAGATGATTCTAGTGGGGCAGGCATCCTGACGATGTAATACGCCGGACTTACAGATAATCTGCTACTATAATGCCATGAAAACGCGGCAACATTCGCTTGAGATACAGGGTGAGATGGCAGGAAGTGTTGGAAGAACAGGGAATCCAGGAATTAAAAACCCCAAAAAGAAGAATGAAGCAAGTTTCACTATTGAAACTGGAAAAGAACCGAAGGGACGAATGATGGGCTTTCGCCCTCCAGTTTCTTTAGAGAAGCAAATTGACGCAGCTGTCCTTGCTTCAGGAAAGACTCTCTCTGAATGGCTGCTTGAAGCAGCGATCGCCTATCTAGAAAAATCCTGATTTTCACCCTCGTTATTCTCCCACGAAAACAAGGTTTTTCCTTTGTTTTGCCTTGAAAACATGGGATAATAAACAAGAGGTGAGAAAAGGAGGTGATGAAAGTGACTAACTCGCCTAATAACGCTAGTAATGGTGGTAATGGGGATGCTAAAGACAGCCAGCCCTCAGAAGTTTATGAAAACCTAGATCCAGGTCTATGGTCAAAGACTGACGAGGAAACTGGTGAAAGTGAAATCTTTTTCAGCCAACAGCTTCCGGAAGAAATTCGACCGGATAGCACGGATAAAAATGAAGATGATTCACCAAATCCCAAACGTAACTAACTAGCGTAGAGCTTCCCCAGCTAGCACCTGGGGGGATCCATTCCTTTAGTTTAAATCAAATTATGAGCAGTACAACAGTTATTTATCCTAGCTACTACCGAGTTGTTAGATGCGAAGGTGGAAGATGGTACATTAAAGGTGCGAAACTTTGTAGCCCAAACCATGTACCAATTGGCTTGTCAGGTGCTGAAGTTTACAACACTACTAGCGATCAGTTGTTGGTTAGCCTTTTTCGGGTCAATGGAGGGAGAGCAGGCTACTACATTGCCAACCTCCGAGACAAAAAATATTACTACTGTGGTTTAAGCCTTGAGGATGTTCGGGTCACTTTTCAACATCTTGGTATAGGAAGATTAGAAGCATAGTTTCTTCCTGCTGTGTAAAGAATTTGGAAAATCACGTCCAATTTTCGACATTTGACCTTTGCGCTCTTCGTGCCTTCGCGGTTCAAAAATATTTTTTATACCACGTAGACACGAAGTGGTGAGGCAGCGCTGTAGGCGGGAAACCCGCCGTAGGCGACTGCTGAACCCGAAGGGCTTCCCGTAGGGTAGACGCGAAGAACACGTTCGCGCAGCGGATGGGAATTGGGAGAAGAAGATCCTTGTCTTTCGACTTGCACCTTGAAAGGGCTGGTCCTATTAGTGTTGAAATTGCTTTTTCAACCGGAAAAGCGCATACTCATCTTGTATCCAACTTTAAATCGCTATGTTTTCTTGACCTGGTTATATCTTAAAACTTCTATTTTGATTTTGGTCTATGATTA
>CAZZYE010001002.1:0-1797 GCA_964658145.1 uncultured Stigonema sp. | reverse complement strand
GACTTCTGCCACAGAATATGATCGCGTTTGTTATAAAAATAATCAAACTCGAAAAATCTTACTTCTGTCAGCAAATCCCAGAGGTACAAGCCAATTGCGCTTAGATCAGGAGATGCGTGAAATTAAAGAGGGGTTAAGACGGGCTGACAAGCGTGACCAGTATTCAATAGACACAGCAGAAGCAGTACGCAACAGGGATATACACAGAGCGATTTTGGACTACGAACCACACATCGTTCACTTTTCTGGACATGGGTCAGGAGAAGATGGCTTATTATTTGAAGACGAATCGGGTCAAATAAAGTTAGTTGATGCAGAAGCTTTAGCCGGACTATTTCAACTATTCGCTGACCAAGTGGAGTGTGTTGTTCTCAACGCTTGCTACTCAAAATACCAAGCTCTTGAAATAGCGCGACATATTGATTATGTTGTAGGCATGAGTCAGGAAATTGGCGATCGCGCAGCCATTGAATTTGCTGTGGGTTTTTATGATGCACTTGGCGCAGATAAAGGTTATGAGTTTGCTTATAAGTTAGGTTGTAGTTCTATCCGCATGGCAGGGATAGCAGAAAATCTGACACCTCAACTGATGACGAAAACAGAAACAGCACCATTGAACTCAAGAGAAGATCCAGCAACAATATATATAGAAAGACCTCCCATTGAGGAGAAATGTTATCAAGCAATTATGCAATCTGGGGCGCTGGTTCGTATTAAAGCTCCGCAGAAGATGGGAAAAACATTGCTGTTGGAAAAGTTGCTGGAATATGTTAGACAGGAGGGTTATCAAACAGCGAAATTGGATTTAAAGCTTGCGGATATTAATATCCTTTCTGACCTAAAAACATTTTTACAGTGGTTATGTATCGATGTTTCTGATAGTCTAGAATTAGAACCTCAACTGGATAAATACTGGCAAGATATTTATGGTTTAAATAAAAACTGTACTCGTTATTTTTATAAGTATATATTATCGAGCGAAAGTCCTTTAGTATTTGCTATAGATAATTTTGAACGACTGTTTGAATATCCAGAGATTTTCCCTCAATTTTGCTTACTTTTGCGTGGGTGGTATGAAACTGCTAAACAAGGAGACAAAATTGGCAATATCTGGAAGAAACTGCGGTTAGTAGTCGTCCATTCCACAGAAGCTTATCCTGACTTAGATACCAATCACTCACCGTTTAATGTTGGGGAGCTAATTGAATTACCTGAGTTTAACTTACAACAAGTAAAAGCGCTTGCCAAGCAGTATGAGTTAAATGGACAATTAGGAGAACAAGGCGCATGTCAATTGATGGGGTTAATAGGAGGACACCCTTATTTGGTACAGCAGGCGATCGCTTACCTCAAAAATCAACAAACAACCCTAGAAGAACTTTTGAGGATTGCACCGACAGAACAAGGAATTTTTAGCAACCATTTACGACAACAACTATGGAATTTGCAACATAATTCCCCGCTTGAGTTAGGCTATAAACAAGTAGTCATGGCGAATGCACCTGTACAGTTGGATACTGAAGTCGCATTCAAGTTACATAGCTTGGGTTTAGTAAAACACTCTGGTAATGACTGTGTTCCCAGTTGTGAATTATATCGTCAGTACTTCTCAGTGCGTCTAGGGTAGGCGTTGCTGATTCCATGTATGATGCAGGATTTTACGTGCGGACCAACATCTTTGTAGAGACGTAGCAGTGCTACGTCTCTACATCCGGATTCATACCTCAATACGGTTCAGTTAAGGCTTGATCCCCCCTAGCCCACGCCAGTCGCCTACGGAGGGAAACCCTCCTGCAG
>CAZZYE010001001.1:0-3308 GCA_964658145.1 uncultured Stigonema sp. | reverse complement strand
GATTGCTAATTGTTGATTGCTAATTGCTAATTGTTACTATTAGCCATTAGCCATTCCCCTAAACTCCTATTCGCTTACAGCCTGCCCTTCGGGTTTTGGTTCTGGGGTGTTTTGGGAGAAATTCATGTGGATGGTTTTTGCTTGCTCCCCATTGACAGCAACAGCGGTCATCGCATAGTCAATCAACCTGTCTGTAAAGGGCATACGCAAGTGGAAAGTCCCATCTGGTTTAAGTTTAATCGGATGACCTTCAAGGGTGACGGTTGAACCAGGCTCCGCTGCTCCGTGGATAATGAGTTCAGCATCCGCCACAAACCAAAAATCTTGTTCGGGACGGCTGAAGACGCGAGTAATAGCTGAACGCGCTAGTAGCAACCAACGATTGTCATTTGTGACATAGCCAATTTCAGTTATATAGTCACGATCGCTCTTGGGAATAGCCACATAGCGATCGTGTATTGTCTCCTCACATTCATACTGCTGTATCAGTTGGGGATTCTGATAACTCAAGTCAATATTAGTCACATCATAAAGTCGCAGTACCAGTTGGGAACCGCCTTTTAACCGCAGTGCTTCCTTTTCGACCTCAGAAACTTGCCAAAAAGCATAAGCCCACTTAGGTGTGCGGGATGTGAGAATAATCGTATTCTCAAAATCTGCTTTTAGCGATTCAGCAGATCCTTCGTCTACCACTGGTGCTGCTTTATCCGTAGTGTTAGTTCGCGATTCTATATCTAATTTAGTAGTTTCTTTTATACCATTCATCGCCGCCCCCAATGTAATTCCTGTGTCTGCGGCTACTTCAGTTGTCTCCTTTAGCACATTAGACTCTGTGTTCTCAGCAGTAGGTTCAGCTGCATCCGCATCTAATACAACTTCGGGAACGTCTAATTTGACAGAAGAAGCTTGGACTTCAGGTGCTGCTTCAGGAACATTTGTGAGGTTGGCAGTGTTCGTACTGATAATTGTCACAGGATTTGCATCAGGCTGTTTGGGAGATGAGGTTGTACCTTTGACGAATGGTTGAACATGAGATGCGATCGCCACATCAGGCACTTCAGGATCTAAAGAATTCACAACTGTTACTGGGGCTGACAAATCAAATGCAACGGGAACATTTGGCAGTTTTGCAGATGAAGCTGTAACTTTAGATACCCCTGGTTGCACATTGCTATTTGAAGATAATACTTCAGTGGTATTACTTCCTTGTATTGTGTTATAATCTGCTTCTATGTCTGACTCTCTCTGAAAAAATTTCTCCCAGAGTGGTGAAGTAGCCTCTACTGTAAGGGGTGCACCGTTTGTTAAAGCTGAAGCTCCTACAGTAGTGGGATTGGCTATATTGGATACAGATGAATTTGTGTCAACCACTTCAGATGGTGTATGCTCTTCAGGGTTGCTGAGGGTAAGAGTAATGCTGAGGTTTGACGTCTCTGTTGCAGAAGCCTCTTTCAAATGCATATTAGAAGTTGATTCCACCACGTTGTCGATTTTTTCTTGACTCGACGGACGTCTTCCTAAGAACCACCATACTAAGAAACCACCCAAAGGAAATAAAGGTAATAGCCACCACAAAAGTGGTGTTAGCCCGAACGCAGTTTCATTTTTGCTCACAGAAGTCACAAAACTCTGATTATCAGAAGTAGTCGTTTTATGAACAGCAGTAGCTTTGTTTGTCGCTTGGGCGCTGGGTGAATTCGTCGCACTTGGTGAGGGAGTAGTGCTGATTGTCCCAGATCCGCCGGAGGCGATCGCCACCACGACAGCAGTCCTAGCTTCTTCCATAGCCTGCATTCCCACAGGGGAGGTAACAAAGTCAAGAAAATTGCTCACACTCGGACCGGGATTTTTCTTGTAAACATACACTGAAGGCAGCGAGAAGGGATATCTGGAATCATCTGGTAAGATATGATTCATCTTGACAACACGTATACCTTGCAGTTTCGATGCTTGATTAGCTAAGATATAAGATATACCGTCTTTTCCTAGCTGCTTGACTATTTCTGGAGTGCTATCTTCGTCCAGTTGCAGAGCCGTAGAGCCTGTGGCAAATTCAGCAGCCTGAAAGACTGGGTAGTCCCGAAAAGCTTCTCTAGTAGCGCTCGTTGTGGGGCGATCAATTACCCGAATTTTCCCCTCAGCACCCCCTACTTGCGACCAATCTGTAATTTCTCCCCGGAAAATCTTGGCAAATCGCTTACTGGTCAGGCTTCCCTTGAAAGGATTATCTGTACCCACAACAATCGCAATCTTTTCTCGGTGTACAAGAACTTGGTCCAGACCTTGGGCAACTTCATCTGGCGTCAACTCTCGACTAATTGCTGCTAGATCTATTTTCCCACTTCGTAAAGCTTTGAGTGCAGCATCAGTACCATTGGCAGCAACTTCTACCTTGTTTCCAGAGAACTGTTTCTCAAAGCGTTGTTTCAAGGTTTGATTAATCGCAGCCATGCTACTCGAACCATCAATCCGCACTGTAATGCCAGTTGGAACAGGTGTCGAGAGAGACGACGGAACATTAGTAGCAGATTGTGCCAAGGCGGATTGCAGCATACTGATATTTCCTGCCATAGGGGTGGCTAATGCCAGCAGTAATGCCAAACTGAGGATCGAACTATCTTTTTTTTCTTTTTGCCACATATGCCTCTTATCAAAGTAGAGGAAACAGAAAGTTGGCTAGTCTTAATCGTTCTTTTTTGAGAGGAGACTCGCTACTTTTACATTCCTGGTATTTGTCTCTTAATTGGTGGGAGATACTTAAGATAAACTATACTTTGTTTCAACTCGATCTTGCATCTCAACTTGATCAATAACAGTGTTTATTTTTTTAGTATTTTACATTACCATTTTAAATTAGACTTTCAGCTACTTTTAGTCAATCTTTTTCCGACTTTATGTAATAAATTTGACAACTATTTTTTAGGTTTAGCTTTTTATATGATGAGAAATATTTTAAATCTCATTAAAGATAAACATGATTTATACCTTGATTCACAGCGGTTATTTCCTAAAATTTAGTAAAATTTTATAGTGTAAATGATACCAGTTTTCTAGCTTGTAGCTAAAATAAAATTTATTAAGGGAATCCCGCTTTTCTGTTCGATTATAAGGGAGATTTTTCCAGGCTTCTAACCGCAGTTTAAAGCTACAATACTGGAGTTTAGTAGTGTTAAATTATAGTTGTTGAATGTAAAAATACTTATGTATTTTTCAGCAATGATTACAGAGCAATACAGTTCAGTTAGTAGTGTTTACGGACTGAAGATCCCCCCAACCCCCCTTAAAAAGGGGGGCTTATTCCCCCCTTT
>CAZZYE010001000.1:0-3310 GCA_964658145.1 uncultured Stigonema sp. | reverse complement strand
TTAATTGCTTAAGGTTTGTGAGGGTAACGCTTTGATTCAACAGCCGCTGGACTTCATACTTATTTTGCGCTCTATATTGCGGATTGAGATGTGTATGTTGCTCTTGGATAATTTGAGCGAGTTTGAGAGCATCTGGAACTGCTGTTTCTAGCTCTGGAATACCATTTTCATAATTATTAATACCGAGAATAATAGCGAAACTACGATTAAAATTATTTTTTGACATAATAAATATATCTCTACGTATAAATGCAAAGATAATTAAGATGAAATTAGACATTATTACTCAAATTAAAACTTGGGACGGACAGTGGTAATTGTGATTTCTTCTGTGTACCAATCGTCTATCCTTCCGTGAGTTGTGGGTTTGATATCACGATATTGAACTCGATTCATTAGGCGTTCAAGGGTACTTTGATGTGGGGATGGTGAACTTCGTGTTTTTGGTCGATCAATGTCAAGTCTTTCCTGAATAATTAATCTGGCATCAAACTCAGCAGTACTAACAATTAACTTGATGATGTCTTTGCATTCGTTAATTCCTCGCTTGTACAACTCGTCTGGTACTTCCAGTTCTAGGAAGTCTGCATCTGAAGCCCAAGTTTCTTCTCCTGGTTTCAGCCGCACGCTACCTGTTGTAAAAAATGGGGCGCTAATGGCGAAACGGTTTGTTAAGTTGAGCAAAGCACAATAAAGTATTTTCTTGCTTTTGTTTGTTAGTTTGAGCCGAAAGGCAGGCGATCGCCATTCACCCTGCTGCTTTTTGTACTCCAGGCGTATCTCTGAAGATTGAACTAAGTTGCGATCAGCAAATATAAGCTTCATCTCTAC
Organism: uncultured Stigonema sp.; assembly: GCA_964658145.1. Classification (GTDB taxonomy): domain Bacteria; phylum Cyanobacteriota; class Cyanobacteriia; order Cyanobacteriales; family Nostocaceae; genus Stigonema. The sequence continues at coordinate 2,479 of CAZZYE010001000.1, read as the reverse complement.
GTCACCAGTTTGAATCTGGCTAGTTGAAGAACTTTGGAGTTTAACAACGTTAGTCCAGCGTGCAATATGTTCTAAACGTTCAATTACCTGGTATGCATTTTCAAGTGTGTAACCGTTAAGTTCTGGCACTAAGGAACGGTTATCTGAGGAACGGGAAATTAGATATTGCTTGTTGCGACACAGCAGGCGTAACTGTGCGGTTCGTTCGTTTTGCTCGCAGACATAAGCTGAAGGTTTGTTGTTCAGACCCGCAGATTGCATTGCTTGAAGTACTAAGTCTGCGCCCGCTAGTTCTCCCTCAATGTAAACACCTAATGGTGGTAAGGGCAAACTAGTAATGACGGCTTTAAAGTAGTTGTCATGGTGTAAATTCTTTATACCGCTAATTTCCACAACGCTTTGATGCGGTAATACCTGAGTGACTTCGGCTTCACTGATAGACTTCGATGGGTTGCGGAGGTCTTCAGTGTTGCTGTCAAAGGAGAAGAGTGCTAGGAGAGTTTTTTCATTACCTGAAGGTTCTTGAACTCCATGCACAGCACCTCCATCAATCACCCAACCTAAGTCCAAGTCATGTTTGACAATGAAATAGGGAGTGCGTTCAGCAATTGCACCATTGAGGAAATATTGCAATTCATCGCCTGGATGAGTAACTTCTAACTGTGGAGACTGAGTTTTAGATTGATTTTTAAATTGATTGCGGACTAAAGAATTTGCCCGTTCAAACAAGTCTCGATAGGTCAATTTTCCGTTGGTACTTTGCAACGTATCCAGTAGAAAATAAGAGAAAGCACCGCGATGAATGCTATTAACTATGCATTCCCTCGCTTCTTCAATATCTCGACACGCACCTAATAGAATGTGACGACCTTTGGGTAAATTCCAACCAGTGGGGTGTTCTGAATTATGAGAACCCACAAGTTGTTTTAATTCTGTCAAAGAAAATATAAAGCTATCCAATGGTCGTTCTCGGTAGTCAATCGGTGCGCGACGTACTCCCGTCGGGATCACAGGATTTTTGGTACCAGAACCAGAATGACAGCAATCCAGAACTACCAAAATATGAGGATTTTTTGCGGAGACTTCGGCGATAAGTTTTGTCAATTCTTTATCTGCTAAATCCCAACAGCCTTCAAAGCGACTGTCGTAACATACTAAAGTTTCGTCTAATCGGTCGGGTTCTAAGTGCCAAAATTCCTTGGGTGCTTGTTCTTGGGCACCATGACCGCTGTAATAGAAAAGGACAATATCGTTACTACCAGCTTGGCACAGATGTTGACGAAATCCATCAATAATGGCTTGACGAGTTGCTTCTTTGTTAACAAATTTACGTAAATATACTTGGTATTCTTTGCTAGCTACTCGCTCTTGCAAATAGTCTTCTACTGCGGTGATATCGTTCACACATCCATTTAAAGACGAGATAGGTTTAGGGTATTCGTCAATTGCAACAAGCAGCACATAAATATTACGAGTCATGCTTACCTAGATTAATATGGAAGGGGGCTTTTTCCGCAAAAGGAAGTTAATCCTCAGGTTAATAGTGAAACAGGAATTTGTTGCATAAATACCTGCTTTGTGTGTTATTTGTCATTTGAGAGCAGGATTCGCAGGATTTACAGCAATTTTCATTCCTTACGTTAAGGTTAACCCGATGGCATGACCAAGGTCTAATCCTGCAAATCCTAAAATCTTGTTAATCCTGATCTGACTATTGACTGTTGACGCTTTTAACAAGTAATTTGGGGGAAATATCAGAATGTTTTAATGTCTTTTTCCCACAAATTAAAAGCTATCTTTCAACTCCTACAGAAGAGCTTTTTGCTTTATGAAAAGCTATCGGCGGATGAGAACACTATTAGTTTCAGCTATTAACTAGAATATAGTAGTAGCAAGTTTGAATTTGTTAGTAGCTGACAATTTACAATTTACGGATTGGTTTACTGGGAACTTTTTGTGTAGTTTCAGTAAATTTTAAGTTTTCCTCTTTAGTTACCTTGCTAGGCGTGTAATTCACTCTCCTCAAACTCTCCCGTAACAACGCCCTCTTTCACAAATCCTTAACAAACCTAAAAAATTCTAGTTGTTTAATGCAGCATGGGTATAACAATTCTTGGAACCTGAGTTCGACGTTTAAAAAAAGACTGAAAAGTAGACAGAGTAAACTTTGTAGCAATACAAGACCGGGTATGTGGTGTCAATAAGATTCAATAAATGAGAATAAACGTGAATGGTACTAGAAAGGAGTAGGATGAATTCGTGATGTATTCACTTTTAAGGATGTATCATCACCATCCCTCTGCCGAGAACGATACTCATGCGGAGAACTGGGTTACGCGATGGTCTTTCAGGAGCCGCTAAAAGCGATCGTAACCAATAAAACTGAATTAGACACAGAATCAAAAAACTGAATAAAATGATTTTGGTAACCGTTCAGGGGGGGTAGGAGTGCGATCGCGCTCAGATAGGGATCAACAGA
>CAZZYE010000999.1:0-3311 GCA_964658145.1 uncultured Stigonema sp. | reverse complement strand
TATTAGCCATTAGCCATTGCTTATATCTTTAAAAAGATGACCCAGAATGTTCCAAAAACTCATTCTCCTCTGGATTGGAGACTCGTCCCAAGATCTGATTGCGATGGGGAAAGCGCCCAAAACGCTTAATCACTTCCATGTGACGAATTGCGTACTCAATGCAACTAGCACTATCAGGGTGATCGCTGAGTTGAGTAAATAGCTGCACGGAGAGTCGCTGATCGTCTAGATTTTCACTATGTTCAAACGGCAAGTAGATAAACCAGCGTTGTACAGGCAGCAATTTTTGATCGTAACCTTGTGCTACAGCGTGTTGCGCCGCTGAGAGTGCTTCCCAATCAGTAGCGAAGGCTTCGGGAGTACCGCGAAACATATTTCGGGGGAACTGATCCAGCAGCAAAATCAATGCCAAACAGGTTTCGGGAAACTTTATCCATTCGTCTAAGTATCCCGCCGCTGCCGAGTAGTAATTTTGGAGAAACAGAGTTCGTATTTGTGCGTCGAAATCCGGTTTTTTGGTAAACCAAAAAGCTTTTGGCTTGCCGTAATCTGGTTCTTCAGGACCGCCAAACCAAAAGTCTAAAATTTCTTTTGCCTGTAACATGGGTTGTTAATCTTTACACAGCACTTGTCGCATCTTACGCATATTGGCTGGCAATTCTAAATTCATCGCTTGTTGAATGAAAATTGATGGTATGGGAATAGTAAGAGTCGCTTGCACAGTATACGTAAGTAAAGTGCCACCACTATAGTCTTTTAACTCTAAATCGGCATTAAAATCCTGAAAACTCCCTTTTTCCAATCGGAATTGAATTTTTTGCTCAAGTTCTTCTACTAGATCAAGGTAAATTTCTACTCGAGCCGTGAGAAATAAAAAGGTTTTTTCAGCAGCTTGATATAGACGCTTGACCTCGCCTGCTTGCAAAACTTCACTTTTGGTAATATCGGGAAAATATTGCACCCACCGGGGGTAATCAGTCAGTTGCTGCCATACATGCGATCGCACCAATGGTACATACATCCAGGCAGTGACAGCACCACCCCAAGCAGTATACGGTTGCGTTTGCACCAAAATCTCACCCTGCATCAGCGACAATAGTTTTTCCTGACTCCAAACCATGGACGCTCCTGTGGAAACCCCGTTTAAGATAGAATATGCACACACGGTCAGTCACTCCTCAACACATGAACTTTAGGCGTTTAAACTAGAAAATATCAGATTTGACGAGTTTAACCTACTAAATCTAGTTCTAACTCAATATAGAAGTATTCTGGAAACAGCTTAATTCAAAAGCATGATTCCAGAATACTCTCTGAAAGTATGTAACTTTTATTACCATAGCTAACAAAGAGCAAATTTTTGAGGACATCAGATGACTTCTTCTAAATTAAACAGCAAATTAACCCAGGCATTCGGTATACTTCTCGGTGCTACCATAGCTGTCTGGGTACTGAGAGGTTTTGGTATTTTAACGAACATACCTGGAGGAGTTATTTTGCTATTGTTCTTGGGGGCGATCGCTGTAGGGATTGTTAGTTATGTGCAAAAATAATTCGTAATTCGTAATTACAATCAGTAGTAGTAGGGTGCGTTAGCGATAGCGTAACGCACCAGATATTGGTGCGTTACGGTGTTCCACCTAACGCACCCTACAAGGAGCGGATATTTTTTTATTTGGAAGTCCTATAATGGGGATTCAAAATAATTCGTAATTCTTAATTACAATCAGTGTTCGCTTTTCCCCCTCCACTGATTGTAGACCACGCTCATTAAAAATGAGCAGCTTCTTTGTACCCTTTTAATTACGAATTACCCTTCGGGTGACGCTCGCGGACTCGAAGATCGCTGCGCTATCGCAGTCGCCTCTGTCGGGAAACCCTCCTCATGCGCGCTGTCTCACGAATTACGAATTATCGCAAAGCCATTTGACTCCTTTAACAGGGCATAAGAGTATCTAATCTCCCTAACACTGCCATGTCTTCCGCATCTAATTCCACTGGTGTACCGCTGCGAATTAATTCGGCAAAATCTTCATTGGGAACCATAAAAGTCAGGGTATACAAGCGACTAGAACCTGTATTTTGAATCAAATGAGTACCGGTAGGAGGCACTAACAAACTATGTCCTGCTTGAATTGGGACAGTTTTGCCGTCACAAAATGCTATTCCTTCTCCTTTAAGGACAAAAAACATTTCCACTGCCCACTGATGGCGATTTGGTGGTGTTTTACCACCAACATCAAAAATTTCCAAGCAACAAGTCAAGGAAATATTAGCGCTTGCTGTATCGAATATAATCGCTAAGCGATTTGTGTCATCGGGACTAATGCGATATGCTTGGTAATCTTGCGGAGATTTGACAACAGCAATCACACAACTAGCAGAGTGCATTATTTATCTCCTTCTGGTTGTTCAGGTTTGTAGCGGTTTTCATCCCTTGCCCTTACACATCCAGTCGTGTTATGGAATGTGGTATTATATTTATAATAGCTGTTGCTGTTCTGTCGGAATTCCTACCAGAGATTGAAATAGAATAGTTTGCGAGTCGGTAACAAAGCCAAAGCACTGCTTAACGTTATACAGAGTTGCTAGCCAACAATACTCAGGAGAAGTTGTGGCGGTGCAGTCTTTGACTAACACGCAGTCATATCCTAAAAAGTTGGCATCACACAAAGTGGTCATCACACACTGGTCAGCGTTGACACCAGCAAAAAATAATGTTGTTCTGCCCAGGTTCCGTAAGATACTATCTAATGGGGTATCCCAAAAGCCACTCATACGGTATTTGTCGATGCGAATATCTTGGGGCAGTTGTTCTAGTTCGTCTACCACTGCCGCCGCCCAACTACCCGCCATTAGTACCCTAGCACCATTGCTAGGTAGCGGATCTCCCAATCCCACACCAACACCTGTGGGATTGTAGACGTGATGGGAACCCGCACTAATATTGAGTAAGTCGGGACGATTGCCCCAATTCACCCAGATGACAGGAACACCATTAGCCCGGAATGCAGGTAGTAAGGTTTTCAGAGGTTCGATGGGGGTACGCGCTTTTGTGATATCCACGCCGATATGCGCTAACCAGCCATCAGGGTGGCAAAAGTCATTTTGCATATCGATGACGAGGATGGCAGCTTTTGCTAAGTCGAGGCGTAAAGTTTTGGTTTCTGTAGGTAAGATAACGGGTTGTGGAGTCTCGGGAGGACGCGTAATGTCTGCGATCGCATCATTGACCGCCCAAGCGTTTGGTGCAACACCTAAAATCCGAAGAGGTAAACTCATAAAAAAGGGGAATGGGGAGTGGGGAGTGG
>CAZZYE010000998.1:0-3313 GCA_964658145.1 uncultured Stigonema sp. | reverse complement strand
ATTAGCAATTAGCAATTCATGGAGTGCGACGCCCGTTTCAAGGACATTGGTGAGACATCTACCCCTGTTACATTTAGTGAATATTTTACTAAAAATTGTGTTGCTTGACCACTACCGCAACACAAATCTAGTATTTGGGTATCTGAGTGAATTGTTAAACCCTGTAAAGCCAGTTACCAGAAACGCGCTTCCCCGCCTAAGCTTAAAGGTTGTAGCTAAAATATTATATTATACAACCACTGGTAGCGGTAACTCAAATCTCGGAAAATTATTGCCACTGCTTTTTTTCCTTATATTTAACTTAGATCTTTAATAAAGATATATTGTTAACATTAGTAAAAAAGGCTGAAAGGTTGGGGGACTTTTGCTGTTATGGGTCGTTTAGGCGTATTATTACTTAATCTGGGCGGTCCAGATAGATTAGAAGACGTTGGACCGTTTCTTTATAACCTGTTTTCTGATCCAGAGATTATTCGCCTACCGTTTGCTTGGTTGCAAAAACCTTTAGCTTGGTTGATTTCCTCTCGGCGAACCCAAAAATCTCAAGAAAACTACAAGCAAATTGGCGGCGGTTCTCCATTGCGACGCATCACTGAAGCTCAAGGAGAAGCCCTGAGAGAACAACTGAGTGCTTTGGGACAAGAAGCGAGTATTTATGTGGGAATGCGTTACTGGCATCCCTATACCTCTGAGGCGATCGCCAGGATTATCCAAGACAACATCGAACGGCTGGTTATTCTACCCCTTTATCCGCAATTTTCCATCAGTACCAGTGGCTCCAGCTTCCGGCTTTTAGAAAAACTTTGGAAAGAAGACTCAAGACTTCAGCGCATTGAATACACTGTCATTCCTTCATGGCACAAACAACCTGGCTACCTGCAAGCAATGACGGAACTCATAGTTCAGGAACTGGACCAGTTTCCTAATCCTGACGAGGCTCATATCTTCTTCAGTGCTCACGGCGTTCCCAAAAGCTACGTTGAAGAAGCAGGCGACCCCTACGAGCAAGAGATCGAGGAATGCACTCACCTAATTATGGAAACCCTCAATAGACCGAATTTCTACACATTAGCTTACCAAAGTCGTGTAGGTCCGGTAGAATGGCTCCAACCCTATACTCAAGACGCCATCAAGGAACTAGGCTCTAAAAGCGTGAAAGATTTGGTCGTCGTGCCGATCAGTTTTGTCTCGGAACACATCGAGACACTACAAGAAATTGATATTGAGTATCGGGAACTCGCAGAAGAATCAGGAATTCACAACTTCCGACGCATACCTGCTCTCAACACCAATCCAGTATTTATTAACGCACTGGCAGAATTGGTTCTTGATGCCCTAAAATCCCCCAGCCTCAAGCTCTCACAAGTCACTCAAATGAAGAAAAAGGTCAAAATTTATCCCCCAGAGCGTTGGGAGTGGGGTCTGACCACCTCAGCAGAAGTTTGGAATGGTCGGATCGCCATGCTGGGCTTCATTGCGTTAATCATCGAGTTGATGACCGGTCACGGGCTGCTGCATATGGTAGGTATTTTATAAGTGGTAGTATCTAGGATTAGCCCTTAACCACAGACAGTACATTAGACATCTCCGAAAATTAATTATGCCTTGTCTACAACCCTTGTAGAGACGCGACAGATCGCGTCTCTACATTGTTTTTCGGAGATGTCTATTTGCTATGTAAACTATCTAGTTGAGTGCATTGGCAATCTCAGCACCGAGTTGATGTAATGTTTTCTCCTTAACAAACTCAGCAGCTGACCTTGCTGATTCAGCCAAAATTGTATCGGTGTTTGGAGTGAGCTTTAATGCACCTCCCAAGTACCCTAATGCCTTGCAGAAATGGTCAGAAAGATTAGTGGCTGCTAACCTCTTAACAATTTGGTGCTCACCACGACGAAACGCAGATAAAGCCTCGGCGTGTAAATCATTTTCGGGAGTTCCCAAAACATTGAGTATTGCATCAACAGCTTGATTGACTTTTTCTGGTGTTAGTTCTGTTGTAGATTGCGTTGCTTGCACCATTTTTACACTCCTTTAAAATTTTAAGTCCAGTTTTAAAATTGGGGCTAGCCTCTAGGACTTATATCATGTCCGGTTAATGACTTATTATATGAACCCTCACCCCGCCCTCGCTCGCTCCCCTCTCCCATGCTTGGGAGAGGGGACGGGGGCTTGGCGGTATATCGTAACTGTTTATACGGAGATGATATTACACATTGACAAAAAAGTTTTTATGTGTTTTCAAGCCTGCGTAACTGTTTGCATACTACTGCCAGAGTATAGTTCTGAATCTGTAAGCGGAACCTGTACGCAATGGGCAACGTGAATTGCAGCATAGCAGTAATGGGGATTGATATCTGGGTCAGGGTGATAGGTGTCCATCCGTGACACTCGCCAGGGTAGCAGTATGAACTCACGCCTTAAGTAGTCGTACTGTTTTAGGTGAGAACCGACCTTAGCTCGTCTACCATAGAGGTGAATGGAAGACTGAATAAGATTTCGTTCGGGAGTGACAAACAGATGAAGAATTGTTAAGGGGTTTTCTTGATACATCTCCACCCTTGCCCATCTTTTCCGCTCAGGTAGATGTTGCTCTAAGCTACAGTGACCGAGAAAAATAACCGACTCTGCCTCAAACTCAGGCTGAGTTTGCTCCACCAAGCGATACTCATCAATTGCAACAACTTTCCACAAGCGTTGCCCATTAACAGTAACACTCTCTCCCACGTTAGTTCGTGCTGGTGTCCATACTAAACGGGCATACTCTCCAAGCTTGGGGTCAAATTCATGATGCGTCGCTTCTAAGTAAATGTACGGCATATTAAGTGTCCTTGTATTCTGGGGAAAGAAATCGCTCTGCCTCTGGGTCAGCGTCTGGTCCTTCAAAAATGCAGTCGTAAGGTAAATCCCCTTTGCCAGTATTGATAATCTCAACCAAGTCAATTCTCAATCCCGTTCTCTTAAGGGTTCTCTCTAACACTCTGCAACTTTGTGGACTGCTTGCTGAGTGTACTTCTTGGATTGGTTGATCCCACGATTCCGGCACTCCAAGTTTACCTCTATAAAATTATATCTATAAATTCTAACTCGAAGCACTGGTATAAAAACGCAACAAAAACCACCAAAACTTCTGCTCTTACGAACTGAAGCTTTTGATTGTTTCGCAGCAAGAATTTTATGCCAATATTCCTTGCTGCATTCAGATTTATTATACTTTTCCTCGGGTGGTGGTTTGTACGTGTTGTTTACTACAATGATTTCACAGTTATTTAACTTGCAGAACCATTTATTAATTACGAATTACGAATTACGA
>CAZZYE010000997.1:0-3316 GCA_964658145.1 uncultured Stigonema sp. | reverse complement strand
GACTGGCAAATATGGCTGGTGCGTTGTTAATCTTACAAATCTTGTTGGGAGTCGCCACTTTCAAATTACACCTCCAAGTCGAGCCTCTCACCGTGTCTCACCAAGCTATAGGAGCTACTTTGCTAGGTACTTTGGTGGCTTTTACAGTTTTATCACTACGTGACTCAGTGAGTGCTGAGTCACGAGTGCTGAGTGCTGAGTAGGGAGTGGAGGAGATGAGGGAGCAGGAAAAGAACTCCTAACTCCTAACTCTCCCTTAAAATCTGTCCGTTCCCTGCGACGGCGCGAGTGCTCCTGGTTGATTAACAAAGAAGTTCTGAGCTGCCTCGTTCTGGTAAATGCACGAAATATTAGGTTTATCACCGTTCAAATCGCCTGTATAGCCAAAGGTGTTCAGGCGGTTCTTACATTCTCTTTCCTGTTCCGATGTCAAGAGCTTTCGTTGCTCTAAAATTGCCCAGTTATTCTGACGTAAGACACATCCAGGACGCATATTGGGCTGAGCAACGTAGACATTGAAGGGGTTAAAGGTTACAAACAGTCTGGCGTCCATGACTACAGCGCTGGCTCCATACTGTACGCAAATTTCAGGGTTCGGTGCTTTGGTGTCAATGTATTCACGGGAAGCCACATTTGACGGGGTAAACGTGGCTGTAGAGCTAAAAGCAATACCAATTCCAATTCCCAAAACAAGCACTCCCGCCAAAATTGCTATGGTGGTGAAATTAAATATAGAGCCTTGAAAAGCAGGGGGTTTAGAAGTAGTATCTGGTCTATCGTTATATTTACGTCTCATAGTCGCTTTTTCAACTTTACGCTTGTTTGGGAATGAGTGGTTTGAACTGTCCCTCTTTAAGTATGCCGATTCTTGAGTGTCATTGGCTGCAACTTCATGTTTTAGTTATTTGTCATTGTTATGCATATTCGCCCTGCCACACCAGCTGACGTACCCGCAGTCCTACCGATGGTTGCTAAGATTTGCGCCTTGCACGAATCTTGGGACTCTGCTAAATACAGTTTTCTCCCCCATCCCGAACAGCGTTATGAACGATGGTTGAAGCGGGTGGCGACAGACGAACGCAATGTGTTTCTGGTAGCTGCTGATGAAGAGCGACTTGTGGGGTTTTTGGTAGCAACAGTTGAGGGAGAAATACCAATTTACCGTATACAGGAATTCGCTTTTGTTCACGATCTTTGGGTAGAGCAGGAATATCGTCAATCGGGAATTGCACGGCAGATGGTGATGCTGACTATTGAACGCTTTCATCATCTGGGAATCAAGCAGATTCGCCTCGATACGGCTGCTGTTAATGAAGCGGCGCGGCGGTTATTTGTATCCTGTGGCTTTCGGATCAGCAATATAGAAATGCTGCAGGAATTATAAATTATGAATTATGAAATTTTTATCATTCATAATTCATAATTCAGAATTTGCGGACTAGCTAGCTAGCAGGGTTTGTTGTAAAGGTGTCCAGCGGAAGGCGCGATCGCCACCCCTCTCAATTACCACTTTTACTCGTTGTTCTAGCTTAGGCAAATCCGCTAAAAACTCAACTTCCTGATCGGAAAGGATATGCCCTTCGATAATCCACAACAGCAACCCCTTTGACTTTGGTGGTAGCTGTTCTAGCTGATAATTGACGATCGGCGGTAGATAGTATGTATAACCTACTGCCGCACCGCTACCAGTACTTTTTTTACCAAGGTGAGGAGGTCTGACTCCATGAATTCCTGTAAGATAGGCAGCTACGTCTCCCAGTCCCCTAGCAGTCATGTGGAGGCTGATATAGCCTGCTGCACGTAGTCGGCGTCTATACCGACCTTCAAAACCTCCTTCCAGAGGTACATAAACACCAAGAGCGCCAAATTTTTCCAAATCGCGGATTAAACCGTTGCCAGTGGTAATTAGTGCCATAGATTGATTTTCTTCCTATCCCACTTAGATATCTCTATATATTAGTCATTGGGCATGGGGCATGGCGCATGGCGCATGGGAATGGAAATAATAACCTCTGCCTAGCTAAAAAGATCTAAAAAAAAATCTAGACAAACATCAATAGATAAGGTATATTATTAGATTGTGACCTTAAATTGACATAGACTCCTTAATTCAAGGCTAGTTTGATCATCAAAACCTGATGAGTATAAACACTTTGGGGTGATCTTAGGACGACTGGGGTGAACAAACCTAAGTCCAGCTTAAGACTTAAAGTGCATTCACCCCTGTAGTTCTTGAAAAGAGTAGGCAAAACCTTGAATAATAGTTTAAGGTAGTCAGTGAAGTGAAAACTGAGTCGTCATGTTGGTTTTTAGCAGGGCGTAAGTCTCAGTTAATGGATACTGAGCGGATGAAAGCCGCTTAAGTCCTAGTAAAACTAAAAAGTACCAGAGCAATTGCTTGGATGACAGCATTGCTGGACAAAGCGCAAAGCAATAAAGCCTTGCATTAAATCCGGAAGTTATGCCTTCCAAAGAAGAAGGTGCTTTTGGCTGTTCTGGTAAATAAGTGGGTAAAAATCTACGGATTCACCAAACAGTAGAACTTGGTGAAGACAACAGAGAAGTTTGAACTGCCTCACCTAAGCTGTTCAGACTTCGGAACTCAATCAAAAAAAGAGGAAAGTTGCCCCACCCACGGGCGATCGACAAGGCGTGTCCTCTGAAATCTGATTCTTAGATCAGCAACTAACAAAGGAGAGCCAGTAACTGTGTCTGTAGGAATTCTCGGCACCAAGCTGGGCATGACCCAAGTGTTTGACGAGGCAGGAGTAGCCATTCCTGTGACTGTCGTTCAAGCCGGACCATGCACAGTAACACAAGTTAAAACGAAACAGACCGACGGTTACTCCGCCATTCAAGTAGGCTATGGCGAAGTCAAGCCAAAGGCGCTAAATAGACCACTGCTAGGTCACCTTGCTAAGTCATCTGCCCCAGCAGTGCGTCACTTACGGGAGTATCACATAGATAACTCCAGTGATTATGCTTTAGGTCAACAGATTAAAGCAGATATTTTTACTGCAGGTCAAATTGTAGATGTAGCGGGTAAAAGTATTGGTCGCGGTTTTGCTGGAAACCAAAAACGCAACAACTTTGGTCGGGGACCGATGTCTCATGGTTCCAAAAACCACAGAGCACCAGGTTCCATTGGTGCTGGTACTACTCCTGGTCGTGTCTATCCAGGTAAGCGGATGGCAGGACGTTTGGGTGGTTACCGTGTGACAATTCGCAAATTGACTGTAGTGCGAGTAGATCCGGAACGCAACTTATTGCTAATTAAAGGAGCTATTCCTGGTAAACCAGGTGCCTTGATAAGTAT
>CAZZYE010000996.1:0-3319 GCA_964658145.1 uncultured Stigonema sp. | reverse complement strand
CGCCCGTACAGTTGTTGGTGCCGTTCGCCCGTACAGTTGTTGGTTGTTAGTTGTATTTTTTTGAACCCCAATAATTAAGAACAAAATCACAACTCCGTGGTACTTTTTGACAATCAACAATTCCCCAATCAACAATCAACAATTTTAGGAAATTATAAAATCCAAATGGTCTCCGGGCTTGGAGCGTAAATCCGAAAGAGTTCCTTGAAGTTTCAACCTGCCTTGATCTAACAATACGACCCAATCAGCCCGATTAATGACTTTGGGACGGTGGGTAATCAAAATCGTGGTTTTACCGCGACGATGATGAAACAGTTGATCCAACACAAGGTTCTCACTCACTGGATCGAGTCCAGATGTTGATTCATCCAAAATTAGGATAGCTGGGTCATTAGCTATAGCACGAGCTATTGCTAGTCGTTGACGTTGTCCACCAGAAATATTTGCGCCAAATTCACCTAAAATAGTTTGATATTTGTCAGGCAGTTTACTGATAAATTCATCGGCTTCTGAAATTTTACAAGCTCTCACAATCTGCTCAAAAGAAAGATGGGGCGAGCCTAAGCGAAAGTTTTCTACAATGGAACGACTCCAAAAGTGAGCGTCTTGGGGAACTAAAACCACCTGTTGACGCAGACAATCAAGAGCGAGGTCGTCTAGGTTATAAAGCCCAATCCGAATATTGCCCGATTGCAGTGGATATAACCCGGCAATGATTTTAGCTAAGGTGCTTTTCCCACAACCCGATTTACCGATCAGGGCAACAACTTTGCCGCCGGGAATTGTCAAAGTAAAATCTTCTAGTAGGTCAAGCCGACCTGCATAGTGAAAGTTAACTTTGTGGCAAACAACGTCAGCATCACCTGCAATTTCAGCGAACGGCTTTTTACCGTCTCCTTCATTTTCTGCGGTAGAATCTATAACTTCTGTCAGGCGTTCTGTAGCTGTTTTCGTCCGCGTAAATTGATCGACAAAACTGATGACAGTACCAATTAAGCCCACAAAATTACCATTCATCGAGTTAAAGGCAAGCAATTGCCCGATACTCAGGTTTTCTGCTGGGTTAATCACCAAATTACCGCCAAACCACAGCAAAATAACGCCGCCAATACCAGAAACAAAACTAGAGAAGGTATTGTTGATAATGCTAATCTGAATTGTCCGGAGTGTGACGTTGGCAAGACGACCAAATCGGCTTTGGAATTCCTCCCAGAATTGGGGTGCAGCTGTAGTAGTTTTGAGGGTGAGTGCGCCTTTAAACGTTTCTACTAAAACGCCTTGTGTTTCTGCTTCTACAATTAAAAGTTCGCGAGTTTTTTGCTGTAAAGTGGGCAGAAACGCAATCGTAGATAGAGTCATAAACACAGAAACGAACATCGCTACTACGGTAAGTTTCCAGCTATAGAAAATCATTATGCCCAAAGAAATTACCGCAATAAAGAATCTACTGGGCAGACTGACTACGATTTGAGAAACTAACTGATTAATCTGGTCAATATCTCGCAAGCGGCTAATGATTTCCCCACTGCGCCTCGCTTCGTAGTAAGAAAGAGGTAATCGCAAAATTTGCCGCCCAAATTCTAAAACTAGCCCTAATTGCAGACGTTGTGCAAAGTGAGCAATTAAGTTAGACTGCACCCAGGCAAGGCAGCTGGAAACTAAGTTCATCACTATGACAGCGATCGCCACCGTAGTCAGCAGCTTGGTATCACCGCGCACTAGCACATCATCAGTCAGAAGTTGCAACAGAAAAGGGGAAGATAAAGATAGTAATCCTAAAATTAAATTTAAGGGCAATGCTTGTGCTAGAATTGTGCGAAAAATCCAGACGCGCTGGAAAAAGCGCCAAAAACCCTCAATTTTATCACTTTCTTGTGCAAAAAAGCGAGTTTGATCTGGTTCCAGCAAAAGCATTAGCCAATCGCCCCAACCCTCTTCTAAATCTTGTTTAGAGAGATAACGGATTCCTACCGCCGGATCGGCAACTACGCATTTTTTGCCTTTTTTACCGTATAAAACAACCCAGTGATGCCCTTTCCAGTGAATTATTGCTGGTAAAGGTGCTTCATTCATCCGATTTAACAACTCTGCAGAGGTTTTCACTGGGCGAGCATTGAACCCAAGTGTTTCCGCTCCCCGCTTCAGCCCTAATAAAGTTGTGCCTAGTTGTCCAGTGCCTACCACCTCACGGATGTGATTCAGGGTTAAATTTCGTCCATAGTATTTGGCGATGGAAGCTAGACAAGCAGCACCGCAATCTTCTTCACTGTGTTGTAAAACGTGAGCGTATTTCATAAAGAAATGCTTGTCTTTATTTCCCTGTTTATCAGTACAAAATCTCCTATCATCTAAAGGTATCCGAGCCAGTCATGTAACTGCGTAATTTTTCCATGAAGTTATACTCTAATAAAAGTGAAATAATATTGCACTAATGATTTACGACAATTTTATTGCCCAGTCCGGAGAAACCAGTTACATAATTAAGACGTCTCAATTTCCTAAAAATACATTAAGGAGAACTGGGTCGATAAAAATGTATTATTTTATAATAATTGTCTACGTTATTTTCCTGAGAAAATCATTACTGTATAGTATAAAATGTTACTTAAATAGGCGAGATTGGCAATCAAAATGTGATTTTTACACACTTACTTGAGCATTCATATTTTATTGGTTAAAATCTACCACTAAAAATAAACATCTGAGTTTTTGGCTTCATTGTGATAATTCTACTGTATGATTATATAACGGTTTACAGTTGACTTCAAGAAAGACCTAACCCCAGCCCCTTCCCTACAAAGGAAGGGGAGTAAGTTTCAAAGCCTGTCAAAAGCAGGAGAGAAGTTTGGAGAGAGGTCGGTCAGATTTTATTTGAGAATTGTTATAATACCGTAATTTTTAAGATTTCGTAGGGTGGGTTAGCGACAGCGTAACCCACCTAGCCCAAAAATCTGAGTCCTGTCCATTTATTCTCAATTTATTGTCAATCAACATGGCTGAAATGAGGCAAGTTCTTTCAACCCACTTTGACGTGGGCGCTTGTGAAAACTGCCCACAATCAGCACCTATTGGTGGGCAATGGCTAAAATTAAGGTGCGTTACGGACTGCTGTCCTAACGCACCCTACAAGATGGGGAATTTTTAAGCGGGAAGGAAGTAGTACAAAGCCAGATTTTTAAGTCTTCTTAATGGAGATTGCTGTGCGGCTTGTCGTCAGACATAGCTCCCGTCACATATGGCAATACGGTTCAGTTAAGCCTTGATCCCCCCTAGCCCCCCTTAAAAAGGGGGGAACATAGCCCCCCTTTTTAAGGGGAGC
>CAZZYE010000995.1:0-3319 GCA_964658145.1 uncultured Stigonema sp. | reverse complement strand
CACAAACTAAGTAAGAAGCTGGTAGACGAAAGCCAAGTCATCATTTTTGAGAATCTCAACGTTGGGGGAATCAGGGTAAGCGCATCTCAAACCCTATTGACACGGTAGTTTTGGGGTTCACCCAAAGCACAAATAAGTTCAAAATTACTACACTGAGCCAAGGGGTGGGATTGACATTTCCGTCTTTATGTGGTTAAAAACATAAAAAGCTATTTGACCCATGTTTTTTCAATCATTTACGACAATCGTCCTATTTTGAATGAAAAATTGATATTCAGATAGAGTCTCAAGCTTTTCGTCTGTATCAAGTACTACAAAATTAGATGCGCTTACCCTGGCAAATCAGTTATTCAGAGCCGGAACTTCTATAGGGGCAAATATTGAAGAATCTCGTTCTGCTGAAAGTAATAAAGATTTTATCAGTAAGCAATCGATAGCTTTAAAAGAGGCAAAAGAAACAAGATATTGGCTAAAACTATTAATTAAATCAGAAATAATATCTGAGTCACTAATAGACAATCTTTTAGATGAATGCGAACAGTTGATTAAAATTATTGCTAAATCAATAGTAACTACTAAAGAGAAGTTAAACAAATAAACTTTTGACTTTTGACTTTTGACTTCCCCGCAGGGGCTGCCAGGTATTGGATTTGTGGAATGCTGATTCTGTCGTGGAAAGAGGCGCTGTAATAAATCTTTATAAAATTCGGAAACGCTTATAGGTTAAACTTTACAAGTCGCAACGCGAGAGAAGAACTTCTTATTACCTCCCTCCCAAAAAACTCTCCAGGTAGGCTCATAAGGTAGGCTCCCCCTATATCTCTCTGGGTTATTTCTTATACCCGACAAAAGTTCTGAGTAACTCACATACCCGCCTCTCGAGCCTCTGGTTTCATTGTCTCTTACCTTGTCATCATACCACCCAACTGCCTTAGCGAAGCGTAAATAGTTTTTAGAATCTTTGTCATTCCACTGTTCTGGTTTTATACCCAGTCGATTTCCAGTATTAATCCATATTTCCTTTTGCACACTAAAGCCAAAACGTTTGTGTGAATTGGCGACCCAAAGCTTGTCTATTGTTCGCAAGTCTGGACAAGAAAAACTAATAATGTTGTCATAATCTAAATATTGTTCTTTTTCTTTTTTAGCAATATTGAGCATCAGTCGGGATGTTTCGATATCTGCTGCTGACCAATTTTCAGACTTCAAAGAATTTTCTAGCTGAGCATATAAATGTTCGGTAAGAGATTTTTCTACCTGTTCTCTCAATTCTGATTCTGTCTTATTTTCGGAGATTAGCTTGATTAAACCTCGATGAACAGATGTAATATTTTCGCCTGTAATCAATTGATTATCTTTAGTAAAATCAGTTTCTTTTGGATGCTCCTTTAAAATATGAAATGCTGTCTTATAAGATTCTATAGCTTTCTGGGTTTCTTTGTTTTGAGCTAATAAACTGCCTTGAGTTCTCTGGAATAATACTTGAATCTGTAAGCCCTGACTGGAATCTAAAGCTTTTTTATCTGCTGCCGATAAATTTTCCTGGCTTTTCTTAATTTCCTGTTCTGCTTCTTTCTGTCTTTTTAGCTGTTGATCTGCTTGGGACTTAGCAACAAATACTAATGCTTGTTTCAATGAGTGATTATTAATGTTAAAAGATAAGGCAGATAGCCTTAAAGCTTCGTTGTAATCAAAGGTAACTTCTTCTGAATTAGAGTTTCTTTTATTTTCTAATTCTCCAGCCAGTTTATTTAATTGCTTAACAGCTTCAACTTCTTCTTTAGTTTCATAGAGTTGCTTTCCAGATAATATCCCTAAAGTTGCAGATCCTAGCACTGTTAAAACTAAAACAACAACTCCAACCCTAATTCGTCTTTGAGCTTTCTTATTAGCTTTACTTAGTAATTGATTTCTTTGCTCTGCTGCTTCCTTATCTTTTCTCTCTCGCTCCAAAGCAGCTTCTTGTTCCTTCGCAACAATTTCCTCCTGAATTTCCTTCTCCTTACTAGCGGCTAAAAACTGCCTGTCCTGATAACTTAAACTTTTATCCTTTGCCCATTCTTCAGCTTCTTGTAATGCCTTCCCGCGCAACAATCGTGAGGAGTCTGTTCCTCCTGAAGCCACCCAGAATCTAAAACTTTCAGAATAAGGACGAAGATTCTTTAATTGGTTTTCAATCCAGTAGGAGTCAAAAATTTCTTGATAAATGGAATTATAAACTCTTAACTTATTTTGCTGCCTAACAACCAATCCCGAAAGCTGTAACTCACTCTGCTCTAAAGTATCATCTGCTGTGATCTCAGATTGTTCTTCAGCCAGCCGAACTTGCTGATACAGTTCCAGCAAATACCCAGCCCGTTGTTCATCCCGCAAAATTCTAGCTCGAATAGTTCTAAGGTGCTCCGGTTCATCTTGAGATTCCCAATTCTCAATAATGCGCGATCGCACTACCTGTTCAACAGAACGAGGATTGTCTTGAACAGATTCTTCCACCATAAACTGACACAGCTTTTGCGTCAGAAACGGTTGTCCTCCTGTCCAATGTAATATTTCCTTCATCACCCCATGAGAGTCAGCATATCTCCCCTGCAAACCCTTTTCTAACGGTTCAACTTCATGCAATTGAAACCCAGTCAGAGAGATAGCTTGACCAATATTAAACGGGGTGCGTTGTTTATCTTCTATCAAATTGCTGGGTGATGCAACCCCCAACAAACAAAAGGTGAGACGATTATATTCAGGATTATCAACACGCTTGTTGTAACAGGCGCGAATCAATGCAAAAAAGTCATCTGTGGGAAAATTGAGACTTAGTACGCTATCTATCTCGTCAATAAAAATAACGATATTTTCTTTAACTTCTACAAGTAGGATCTCTTCCAGAAACTTACGAAATCTTGTTACTATTGAATTTAACTGATTAGCTGACCACCAGTCGGCAAAATCTACATCTAATTCAAAACTCTCAATCAGTGTATCAATTAAATCTGCATACCATTGTTCTGGTGGCACATTTTGAATCCCTCCAGCAGAAAGGTCAATCGCTGCACACTCCACACCTTCTTCCCTCAATCGGCGCATCGTCTGTACACGCAAGCTGGACTTTCCGCTTTGTCGGGAATTGAGTACATAACAAAACTTTCCCGCCTTCAGCCCTTCATGCAAGTCACTATCAGCTTTCCGTGTCACATAGGTGCTGGCTTCTTCAGGTAGACTTCCAGAAAAAATATACTGAACCATAACTTACCCTAGGGCGTTGCTGAATTGAGGTATGAATCAATACGGTTCAGTTAGTAGCGTTCAGTCATCGAAGATCCCC
>CAZZYE010000994.1:0-3322 GCA_964658145.1 uncultured Stigonema sp. | reverse complement strand
GGGTCTCCCGACAGAGGCGACTGGCGTCGCGTCTCTACATTGTTTTTCGGAGATGTCTAGTAGATAACTAAAGGAAAATCAATCACTGTTAGTTCTCTACCAAAAACCCTACCAGAGAAAATACTCCTTAAGCTTTGACCTTTATTGACTTTGCTTGCTTACCCTTCATTAGCAAGCTGAACGCAGTAACAGCTACTGCGCCCACAATGGTGTTATTTTCAGGAATTGGCTTACTCTCAGAGTAACTCACTGTACCCACCTGTGTCCCAGAATTGCCGTCGTCATTCGTGTTGTTATAAAATTTCGCTCCTCCCGTATACGGAAAACCTAGATGATCGCTGATGTAAAACTCATTATCAACCAAGTAGTTCAAGCCCAAGAGGTTTCCATTATTAAAGCTGAGAACGGGTAAACCCACCATGGAAGCAGTATCGTTATCCTCCGTATAGGTAGTACCCAAGTAGTTAAATAAAATGGATAACCCTTGGTCGCGTCCCACATTCTCGGAACCTGTCCTCGTTAGGGTTGAGTCATCGTAACTCAAAGAACCTTTATACTGACCCATATTTGCACCAGAAGTCACATCTACAGTGAAACCGTAGTTAATTACACCAGCTTGTGCCTCTGAGTTCGTACCAACACCAGTGAAACCCATAGCAATAGCAGCGGCAGCAACCGCTATTTTATACCTTATCTTCATTTCTTGTCCTGCTTGATCGGAGGCTTGGCACATACCATCGGCAGAACACCCATTAAACCTAGATAAACTATACAATACGCATGAATTCAGGGTAAGGGGAATTTTCATCAAAACTTTTTGGAACATAGCCTGAATTTAAAGCTCACGTAAGTTTGAAAGAGTAAGTGTCCAATATTATACTGAATCTATTGATAGCCGGATGCCGATAGTACATTGTATAAGTTATCATAATTAGTATAATAAATGACTATATATTAAGAAGTAATTGCACTGAAGCTTAGTCTGCTCCATTGAATTAGCAATCCTGGTAATACATCTTCCCCAGACATTGTAAGGGCGGGGTTACCCCGCCCCTACGGTCATATTCTGGTCTACTTAAATAAAATTTGCTGTAATAGCTATAAATTATTTTAAATTCACACTGTTGACAAATCGCTAATACTTAAGCAATAATGAGCAATGGGCTGCACGGGGTTATAGCTCAGTTGGTAGAGCACCTCAATGGCATTGAGGGGGTCAGCGGTTCGAATCCGCTTAGCTCCATTCTTATACAGTAAGCATCTCAGGTGATGTATGTGACTTTACCCATAACTTTGCCGCAACGGCAAGCTTATGCTTCCAATAAAGCGCGGCAAAATTATGGTTCCAATTTCCGGGGAATTTTTAAGTTTCATAACTCAAGTTCACGATTCGCTTCTTTAAGGGCTAATCTAACTTTTTTGTATCGGAAGTGACCTGGTTTGGAAACTAGCTCTGAAACAGCAGATTCTGTAGGATATTTGCCCTGATTATGTAGATCAAAAGCGACTAGTCGCACTTCCTGACAGCATTCCTCTATTATTTTCTTATGGTAATCTTTCTGATAGCTGACATACTTAGCAGAGATAGCACGACATAAATCTGGAAAATGTTTGTAAATTGTTCTTCTATCAACTCCTAACTGCCTAGCAACCTGCTCCATAGATAAAGGAGGAGACTCATTATTTGTAAGTAGCGCTTCTAGAGAGGATTTGACTCTCTCAGCATTAAATTGCTTACTCCTTGTTCTTAATGTGGTTTTAACTTCAGTTGCTACCAATTTCCTTGAGAGAGATAAATTATCAGTTTCTTCGGTCAAAAAGCTTAGAATTGATACTCCAAAACAGTAACAAATATTTGTCAGTGCTTCAAGAGAAGGTAAATTTTTACCTTTACACCACAGCCAAACTGTATTTCTGGGAATATTAATCTGACGAGCAAATTCAGCTACATTTCCTTTTGCAATTTGCTCAACCCACTTAGATAGAGTGAGAGCGATTGTAGTATAAGATAGAGCATCATTCAAATATGGAGTAGCAGCAATTAATTCTCCAATAGCCTTAGCAGCCCATATTCTCTGTTCTAGTTCATTTTTTTTCAGAGCGTTCCTATTGGCTGATTCTATCCCCAGAATCAGTCCTAACCACTCTCCACATTTTGAACAATATCCTGGTCGCGATCGCCAAGCCAGTGTAGTGTTTTTTTGATGACAATGATGACACTCAGAAATTAATTGATGGTGGTGATAAGGGCATATTTTTACTACATCTAGTAACCAAAGTAAAGGATCATAAATTAATTGTTTTTTCTCGTACCATTCTTGATAACAACTCGGACACCAAGCCCGAACAGGGCGCAGTAAATTTCTAGAAGGAAATAGTTTGTCCCAAGCTAGTAAAGTAAGACAGCATAAATCGTCACGGAGTGTTAATTTCTGTAGAGCTTGAACTAAGTCCATTGCCATGACACCGCTACCGTTGAGTGCGGTAGTGTAATTATATATCCTGTGTAAATTAGCACCTCCATACTCTTTATTAACAAGCGTTGCGAGTTCCTTCTCCATTAAAACCCCTGGATTAACACAATGAGCTTCCGCTAGTCGAGATATATAACCAGTTAAGCTTTCCACTAATGGAGTACCAGTACCAATAGGATCTAACAGATACAAGCGACTGCGAGATGGAGTAGCAACCTTTCTTAAATCCCAAGATTCGTATGTTTCTAATACACTAGCTAACATCTTGCTGTACTCCGATGGGATTTCTTTTAGGTTTGCGTTTGCCAGCGTTTCCTGACAGACGATTAGTTTTTGAGGTTTCTTTTGGTAGTGCAATTGGTTTTGTTCCAAGTCCTAAACGAAAGCGTAAGTTTTGCACATCTATTTCCCTTTCAGATAATTGTCGTTCGCCTTCTTGAATTTATTTGAAAATCCTCTGGCATTGAGCAACCAACCAAGCGCGTTTTTGTAAGTCTTTGAGTATAACGGTTGCTGCTTTTCTATCGAGAGCATCTTTAAGAGCGCGTGTTAACCGATTTTTTAGTATGCCAACACATCCTAAAGTACGTTCGTAAAAATATTACCAATGACTAACTAAATCGGGATTTTATGAATCTATGAAAATGAAACCAGAAAGCTAGAAACTTGCTTGTCTGATGCTATACTATTTACTACTATAATACTTATAGTGTGCAAAAAATCACTGGTAGCAGATAAATTTAATGGCGATACTAGTTGAGTATTGTTTTGTGACGCAGAAACACTCCAGTATAGACAGGACTTACGCAACTGGCACAAGCAATGGCGCGGCGTAGCCGCGTCGAGCG
>CAZZYE010000993.1:0-3324 GCA_964658145.1 uncultured Stigonema sp. | reverse complement strand
CCCATTAAGGCTGAGGTGATGCCCGCTAATATGTAAAGATAAATTCTCATTTGAGGTAGGAATATAATTCTAAATCAATTTTTAGAAGTGCTTTCACAATACTTATAAACATCTTGTAAGTTTATACTTAAAGATTTAGCAACTTCACATTCCAACACATTGCTTGTTGTTTGTTTGTAAGTAATTACTCCAGCAGCTTGGTCTATAGATGGATTAGTCTTACTAATTTTACTTTTTTGATATTGTTCGATAGCACTTTTAAAACTATCTTTTATCTTCAAAATATCAAAAATTTTACTTTGAACATCTTCTGGCGTTTGTTTATTCTGAGAAGCATGGGAAAGCTCATTAGAAATTTTTAGAATTGCCTCACGACTCTCATCATCTATTTTTTGTAAAAAAAGTGATTTTTTTGGACTGATTTCGTTGTTTTGACTAGCTGCTTTTCCTGAATTTTCACTAGAAATATTACTATTATGGTTATTATTTTCACCAGATGGCACGTCTTGTTCTGCTTTATAAGAATTGGTGGGAATATATCCACGAAGTCCAAAACCTAAAAATAAACTAAGTAATACCATTGGAATGACAATTGCAACAGGCACGATTTTACTCCCTATTTTTATTATTGTAAGCCACAACGATTCTGGTACAGTAACTTCTCTTTGGACGACAACTCCATAAATTTGAGTATTCCATCCATTAGATTGGAGTTGAGCAAATATTTTTTTGGGGACTTGTCCGTAGCCAACATGACAGAAAAAAGCAGATAGTTTTGGTCTGTTTAAATTGAAAAAAAGTTCAGCGAATATCTGGTATTTTTCAAGATGAATGTATTCACGCTTACACCAGTAACTTTGCAATTCTTGCCTAATCCTCTGCCATTCAGTATCTGTAAGCTTAAAAGGTAAATTTCGCTGTCCATATGAAAATTGCTGCATTAAATTTAAATCATGCTCAATATTCTCAATAAACTGACGAGATAATTTTCTCCAAAGTCCGTTATCTGAAGTAAGCAGTTTGTTCACAGCTTCAGGAGATACCTTCTGCTTTAGTAAACTAGGTAGTAAAATTTGAAGTCCTTCAATAACCTTGATTTCAATGTTTATTTGTTTGTCAGAAATTATGCTAAAAGAATTACTGAGTTGAGATTCAAACTCCGCAGCTACTTTATAAAGGTCATTTTGTTTATTCCCCTTCTCCAACCAAACCAGGCACTCTGGTAATGTCTGTGGAATCACAATCGCTCTAAGCATCAACAGTCGCACCATCTGGGGACTATAAATACCTTGCTTAAGAGCTTTATCAGCACCTTGCCCATCGAAAATATTTCGCCAATAACTTCGCCAGTCGCTTCCAGGAATTTGGGGATGTCCTAAGTCGTTAGCAATAGCTTCAATATATTTAAGCTGGATTGTGTTCGAGTTAATCAACCCCTTAATTGCCGACTTAATCGCTTGTTCATCTGCTACTACTGGTGCAAGAAGAAATTGAGGGGTGTTAATTTTAGCTTTTTCTAGGAGGTCGTAGGCTCTAGCACTAGCAGCTTGAATAATTTGAAATCCTCTTAGTTGCTCTAGTGCTTCAACATTAAATGCCCAAGCAATGGGTTGACCATTCGTTTCGGCTTTTTCAGTAGCTAGTTTATTAATCTTCTGAAGGTTTTTAAGGGTGTATTCCTGTGCTGCTGGAATGAGCAAAGGTGCGGTTTCACTCTCCAGCCAAGATTGAGTCTCAGGAGTTAAGTCCTGAAATTGAGAACTGGTGACTGTGCTGATGTTAGGCTGTCTGACTACTTTTGTCTCAGATGGATTAAAAACAGGCATCTGCCCATAGTCCTCAATCCATGCCAGAATTTTCGGCAAGCTGCCTTTTCCCTCGCAGAGAAAATAACGGTATAAAGAGGTACTACGACCTTTTTCATCCCGCCCACGTGTAACAATCGCCACGACTGACTGATCAAGCTCCCCATTACGACCCAACACAACACGACCAATCACTGCTGGCTGATCGCTGGAAGCACCCTCGGCAACGGCAAATTCTTTATTGGCAATTGAACGCTGGACAGCATCGGGAATTGGGTCAATGGTCGCATTCATGTACTGTCCGGTGAATCCCCGTGATACCCAACCACCATCGGCAGTTTTCTCTGGACGGATACCAGTGCTAAATTCATGAATTTCAACGTCTGTTGATTCAGTCATGTGCTTAATCCTTGTCTAATTCCTTGTGCCGATCGCCTGTACACAACCAATAAATCGGAGCTACCAAACCGAAGGGTCGCCACCGCTTTGGGTCTTTGAGGATTGAGGTAGTGCCATCCCGACTGCGACTGAGTTGTTTAGAGTTGGGTTCTTGGAAGCGTGTCCCCAACATTCCAAAAGCTGAAGTGGTAAAGTAATCTACGCTTCCTGCTCCCAATTGCTGCCAAGACTGTAACTTTCTGTAAACTTGCGGAAAGCGAGCTGATGCCAGATATGCAGGCTGATGCCGATTGACCCATAAATCCGTCTGTTCGCACTTTGTTAGTACAAGCGCAATTCGGCGCTTTGCCGCAGTCATCTCAATCCGATCCACAGCCATCAAAAACTTATCCAGACCATTGGCATACTCCGAGTCCTTGCGATAAGTTGTGCCATCAATCAAGAACATTATTCCCGTTGCTTGCAGACAATCCTCAAGGTAGTCCTCTAGTTGGGAATTTCCTGCTTGGTGCAAGAGGTCGGTAAAAAATTCTCCTGCGTAATCTTTGCAGCTAATATTCAGTGTCAGCAGTTGCGTTCTCAAGCTTACCTGAGAATTCTTCCAAGAAAATTGCCCCTTGAGAGCAATGCTGAGGGTGTAATCTTTAACATCTAATGCACTAGCGTCCAGTCTAGTTGGTTCCAGTTCTAACCCTTGTTCGAGAATGTTTTGCGCCTTATTGACCAGTTCTGAACCCTCTTCGGTAATAGAGGTGACAGACTGCACTGGACTGGAAGGGTCAGCATTGGGCCAACGTGCCAAAGATGCCATGTAAGTGGTTTTGCCAGAAGCGCGATCGCCTATCACCCTCAGCACTGCATTGCTTTGAACAGCCTCAGATAAATCTTTTGTTTTGGTCTGAATTTTCGTTAACCAATCACGCATCGTCTCTCATCCTCTTACCTGTACTCAGCCAATAAAGAGGGGAAATCATGCCATAGGGTCGCCAAACAGATGGCTTTCTTAAAACTGAATGTCTCCCACCGGTTCCCCATTCATCGGTACGATTGGGTCGAGGGTCATTTCCAGGACTTACGCAACTGGCACAAGCAATGGCGCGGCGTAGCCGCGTCGAGCGCC
>CAZZYE010000992.1:0-3332 GCA_964658145.1 uncultured Stigonema sp. | reverse complement strand
TTATATTAAGGCTTTAATTCCCCTTTGGATCTCAAAATAAGCGAACGTACAGTTATTTCACCCCTACTGCGAGCTGCTCTGGCTACAATTCCCAAATATGTACCATAAGGTACAGGAGCAATCAGGGTAATCTTTAGTAGTATGATTTACATAAGAGTAAAGATTGCCATAGCATTAGAGGCGCTTGGCATTCAAGGACTCCGGAAGTAGCAAAAGTTTTAATCCGAAATGGAGACACAGCGGTCTGTGTTACCAAGAACGGGGTGCGGAGTGTCGAAGTGCGGAGTACGGAGTACTTTCTCCACACCCAACTCGGTTCGTAGCGAACGAATGCGCGTCGTGGAGAACAAAGAAATATTTGTTCCCTTGTTGGCGTAGCCCGATGAAACAAGATCGTCTGTAGAACTTGCGCTCTAGTTCATCTATGGGGTTAAGAGCCACGGAACACTCCGCACTCCGCACTTCTTTGTTTGACCTTCTCATCACTGCATTATATATATGTCATTTGTAATAGGTGTACTTTGTATGCCCCGAAGCCGCTCTGTCCAACCAATAAAAACTTTGGCTAGCTGAAAAACCCGTAAAACTGCAACAAGAGTGTGTGAGGAATTTTATCACTGCTAGATTAAACCTCGTTTAAGGAAAATTTAATATGCTACTCTTTTACAGTGTTAGTGAGTTGGAATCTCTTCTACAGCGAGCCGTATCATTTGAGACTTTCTGTGAGACTTCCTGGATGAAGAATCTAGAAACAACTCGACCCAAACTTTCAATAATTTGGGTCAAAGAATCAGATAACGTTCGTGAGTGGTTGGTTTCACGATGGGTTACCCAAGACTAAATATGGCTGTCAACGTCTTTGCAATTCCGGAGACTGGACACGCCCTTGCCCTCTCACAGACCGCTCCACTGACGAACGAAATCATCTTTCAGTGGCTGCATAGAAACGTGGACGGTGATTCTCGCTAACCAGAGTTATCGCAATCAAGACACTGGAAAGCTACGTGATACGGAAACGGTCAAGCGTAGTTTGGAGGGGGGTGGTTGTCCAAGTGCTAGCAATAGCAACTCGCTGGCTGCCTACCCTACCGCATGCACGGTTTCGCTTATAGAGAGGTGGAGTGACAACACTCCCCTCGACTCTACCTCCCGGCTAGACCCCTTTTTCTTCCCTCAAATAGAATTATTATCATTATTGCTAGAAAATTGTTTCTAGTTTTTTTTGGGCGTTGCTGATTCCATCTATGAAAAGCTAATCTGGAAAACAAAACTTGACTTGCACCCGTATGCTGTTATTACTCAATCACCGACCATTTATGGCAATCGTGTTTATGTTGGAGTTTCTTCTACTGAGGAAGTAGCGGAAACAGCGGCTGTCGATCCGGACTACCCATGCTGCACATTCCGTGGAAGCATGACAGCGGTAGATTTGAATACTGGAAAGCTTCTATGGAAAACCTACACTGTACCGGAAAATTATGGTCAATCGGATGGCTACTCAGGCGGAGCAGTATGGGGTAGCACACCAGCAATCGATCCAAAGCGAAATTTAGTATATATTGGAACAGGTAATAACTACAATGTGCCTGAAAGGGTAAAAGATTGTATTGCCTCACTCTCTTCACAAACAGCTCCTGATCAGTCGCAATGCCTCGATCCCAATAATTATATTGACGCGATTATGGCACTTGATCTTGATACTGGCACGATTAAGTGGGCAAATAAACTACAGGGATTCGATACCTGGACTCTTGCCTGCTTATCTGGCAGTCTCTCCAATTGCCCTAACCCCAAAGGACCAGATTATGATTTCGCTCAGGCACCCATGCTTTTCACTGTTAAAGATGGTGGAAAATCACGCGATCTAGTTGGTGCAGGTCAGAAGAGTGGTGTCTTTTGGGCCCTTGAACGAGATACTGGAAAAGTCGTTTGGAGCCGAATTGTTGGTCCTGGTGGTGTTTTTGGTGGAATGCAGTGGGGTTCGGCTACGGATGGTCAACAAATTTATGTCGCTATTTCAAACAGCGGACTTGAGCCGTACACATTAGATCCCTCAGGTGAGACTATTAACGGTGGGTCATGGAGTGCGCTTGACGCAGCAACTGGCAAGATTATCTGGCAGACTGCAGATCCAGCAGGTGCAAGGGATTTCGCTCCAATGACAGTAGCGAATGGAGTGGTGTATGCAGGCTCGCTAGCATCAGGAGCCGACAACAATAACATGTATGCATTAGATGCAAAGACTGGTAAGATTCTGTGGAATTTTAATAGTGGGGGATCGGTAATTGCAGGTGCAGCAGTGGTTGATGGAACAGTGTACTGGGGTTCTGGCTACAGCGTCATCCCCATCCCCAGTCTAGGCCTGTCGTCTAATAATAAGTTTTACGCATTCACAGTTTCAAAGCATTTCTGACCAGCCGCTACATAAAAGCAAGACTTAATTGGACAATCCAAGTAAGCGCGTATGTCGGTTTAACTTCAAAGACTGGGTGCGATCTGCATTTCTTTAGTCCTAAAATGTCCGGGAAATCCATAAATGATCATGGTGAGGCAGTGCGATCGTGTTCGTTACCCCCATGAACGCCTTAGGGGTTGTGAGAGAGGGACGTGTTGTTGGTTACGGAGTTATCCGCAAGCGCCACACAGGTTTCCGAATTGGACCTTTGAATGCTGACGATGAACAGATTGCCGAGCAACTCTTGCTCGCCTTGGTTGCTTTTGGTTCTGATGCTCCCGTGTTTCTCGATGTGCCGGATGCTAATCCAAAGGCAAGTGCGCTAGCTCAACGTTACGGGATGAAGCCAGTCTTTGAAACTGCTCGGATGTACACTAAAGAAATTCCTAACTTGCCTATAAATCGTGTATTTGGTGTGACAAGCTTAGAACTTGGTTAGGTTGGTATCGTTCGCCAAGGAGTCACCGCCTTATCGGGCTGGTTATGGTTGGGATGTGGGGGTGCGATGCCACAGGCTTGCAGCTCTATGAGCGTCTACGCACTTTTAGTTCTCTTGGGAATATGTTGTTAAGAGTTCCCGCCCCGCAAGGGCTTGGTCATTGAAAATTTACTAACTAAAGTATAAGTTGTTTGATTTGTCCTTTCTAGTAATAAAAGTTTTTTATTTTGTTGTGATTTCGGTGCGAGAGTTGTCTTATAGATAGCTTTTAATTCAGGGTGACATTGTTGATACTGCCATTAAAATGTAAGCGAGATTCATCTCTTCGAGCAAGCGTGCTGACTTATCCAAAAACTGGTAATAGTCCTCGGAATACTTGTCTATGCTGCTCAGACACTTTACTCCGTCATATAAGCTTGAGAGGAATTTACTGGCGTT
>CAZZYE010000991.1:0-3334 GCA_964658145.1 uncultured Stigonema sp. | reverse complement strand
AGGTCTAAAGCCATAGTACGAGTTCCACGCTGCGTCATGACATTATCCACAATACTGAATTTGTCTGGTGAGTCTTCATGCACCACCGTGAGTGAACCTGCGCCATTCGAGCTGAAAGCTAATCCAGTTATGGGATCAAAGGCGGTAGCATCTGTACCACTGCCAATTGGTAGAGTCGCTTTAATTTGACCTGAATCTGCATCCACCACAGCCATCATCTGGTTTTTACAACCAACGAATAACCGCCGATGATACTTATCCATCGCTAAGCCAGTTGGTTCAGAGCAGGGTGTAAGCGACCATCGGGCTTTAACCGTGAGGCTTTTAGCATCAAGGGTTAATACTTCGCTTTTATCCTCTATATTTACGTAAATTTGCCCATTACCATCAGTAACAGCAAATTCTGGTTTTCCGCCTAACATTATATTGCCAACGACTTTAGCACTTTTGGCATTGAAAACAGTAGCAGAGTTGCTTTTACCGTTAAAAGTAAAAACTTGTTCAGAGAAAGGGTCGTAAACAATAGCATCTGGATTTAATTCAGTTTTGACTTGTCCTAGAACTTGTAATGTCTTCAGATCAAAGATGCTAACTGTAGAGGCATTACCATTGCTAGTAAAGCCACGACCCAGTTCAGTCGCAATGGCAACACCATGTACCCCATTCGTATTCGGAACTTCACCTACTACCAAGCCAGTATCAACGTCAAGTACTATTACCCGTGTAGAACGTGTAATGTATAAGCGACGAGCAGTGCTGTCTAAGGTAAGATAATCCCAAGAGCCTTCTTCACCAAGTACAACTTTTTTAATCAAATGATAACTCTTGGTTGACAAAGCAGTACTGAATGCAGTCTTTTGGAAGAAAAACAGCAAATAAGATGCTAGGAAGAAGGTGATAATTGTACCAATCTGACGAAAAGTACCCGTTTTCAAGACTGTATATCTCTCATTATAGATAACTAGAGACTACCGCATTGGCTGTCCTATTACATACATTAACAATAATTTAGAGCGTCAATTACTTTATTACCAGAGGAAATAATAGCGCTGTTGAGCGAGCAAAAAATGCGCTTGCATCACACCTCCAATCATAACTGTGTTCAAGTAATGATGCTCCGATGAACTGGCAATACTTATTACAGATTATACTCCTCCTCAAGAAAAGCTAGTAGTCGCTCTTGCTTAGGCGTAAGACTGGACGGGTCAGCTATCCTTCCTAACGTTTCCACTACTGCTGCATGGGTAGGTTCAAAATCCTCATAGATTCTGTCAGTCAAGAGCCTAATGCGCTCGCAGTTCTGAGCCGCCGTATCCTCACTCGTACAGTAAATTGGTTCTAGATTCTCAGGTTTACAGGTAGGAAAGTCCATTTTCTACGACCGAACGTAACATCTGTGAGTATTCACCTCCTTGATTATGCCCCAGCATCCTGAAAACTTTTTCAACTCTGGATTCCCTTTAGCTACGATTTGGCAGACCTTGGTAAGCGATCGCCTCACAAAGCACCCCCACCACCCCATGACTAACCTGTACTTTGTAAGCATCAATGTCTCCAGATCTGGCGCCACACATAGAGCGTTTACCGAAGAAAGGCAGAGGGCGGATATCCGCTCTCAGGCAGTCACCCCGTGAGCGACGTGTTACACACGTTTATAAAGCCTGGTTGCTGTGGTAGCTTGCATAGCGCAAAACACTACTTGTAACAATGCTTGTTACGTCTATTCATGAGTTGTGCCATCGGGCATGATAGCGCCCGTCAGCTTTGCACCTTCCAAGTTAGCTCCACTAAGGTTGGCATCTTTAAGGTTAGCTTTTTCTAAGTTAGCTGAACAGAGTCTTGCTCCGCGTAAGTTAGCTAAAGTTAGATTAACTCCACTTAAGTTAGTGTTATCTAAATCAGCTCCACATAAATTTGCTTGAGTCAAAGTTGCCCCTGTAAGCTTTCCTCTAACCCTTACACTAACTAAGTTTACTTCAGTCAGGTTAGCACCACTAAGGTTTGTATTATCACTAAATTTAACGTTTTTCAAATTCGTTTGACTGAGATCTGCTGCTTTTAAATTTGCCCCCATTAAGTCTGCTCCACTTAAGTTTGCTTTCTTTAAGTCTGCTGCACTTAAGTCAATATCAGTTAGATCTTCTAAGGGAAAGAAGTTTTAAAGGAGTACTTTTATACACTTCTTAGCTTAAATTACCCAGAATACTGCCGCTGATCTCACTCCAAGCAAAATTTGTCAGCGGATCACCCCCAATCCACGACTTCAGGGCGATCGCGATCGTTCTTTTCGATTTCCAAGTGCTGCTGTACGGTCAGTACGGTTCCGATATCACCTTGATCGACTCGGCGCAGGAGCAGACCAGCCGCTACGCGGTAGACCAGACTCTGCAGTCCTTGGTTTCTCCGATGGTGCTTCCTATGCGCTTAGTGTCGGCATCACTAACGGCGACCTATTCACTCATGTCATAGCGTTCTCGCCTGGGTTTATGGCATCTGCGTCCGCTAGGGGCAAGCCACGCCTGTTTATCTCTCACGGTAAGTGGGACAATGTTTTGCCAATCGACCGATGCAGCCGCTCTCTTGTGCCGCAACTGCAAAGTGCTGGCTACGACGTGACTTATCGGGAGTTTAACAGTTTCCACAAAGTTCCCCCTCAGATTGCACGCTCTGCATTAAATTGGTTCAGCGCACCGTAATACAGCATTTGTCTTGCTCAACTCCAAAAAAGAAAAATACCCCCTATTTAGAGGGTATTTCTAAGGTGTGATTATGGTTTTTGAGTGAGAAAAAGCTCTACTTCAAACAAACAAATCGTTGATAAAGCTATTTATATGTTGACGATTGGCAGTAATGCTTTGTCGATCATTCTATAGTCCTAATATCTCCACTCGTAGTATGCTTTAACCCACTGCCGATGGTGATTTCTGTATTCCCAATGCCCAGGAACCAACACACGATGCCTAGCTCGTGCAATGAATTCTGATTTAGATGCAATTGGGTGAAAACCCCTATTTACATAAACCTCTGACGCCGATGCTTTGGCTCCTAAAGTAGTCATCATTAAAGGTATAGCAACAATTGCACCTGCAATAATCTTTTTCATACAACTTAAATTTCCTTTTAGAGATTGTTTAACTCTGTTGTTGATACTCACTATCTTAAGAGTCCAATTTCTTAGTAGGTAGGGAAAAATTTACTAACTTATTTATGACTTTAGTGGAGAGCTAAGTGTGAAATTAGTCACGCTTAATATTAGGAAAGTTGAGGACTTGGTATCTTTGTCAGGACTTACGCAACTGGCATAAGGCGATCGCCACATTTAGTACATAAGTAT
>CAZZYE010000990.1:0-3339 GCA_964658145.1 uncultured Stigonema sp. | reverse complement strand
TAGCAATTAGCAATTAGCAATTTCCCTATAAGCACAAAGTCTATATTTTAAGCAATACTGGTACAAGAACTTTTACACAGAAGCCTAAAATGGAAATTCGCGCGATTAATACCCAGGTTCTAGAGTGGACTGGGGACGCTTTGGCAATCGGATTATTTGAAGATGCAGGATTAACTGGCGATCTAGCGACTTTGGATGACAAGTTTGCTGGTTCTATGAAAGAACTGATTGCCGAAGAGGAATTTAAGGGTAAACAAGGCAGCAGTATTGTTACACGAGTGGGTACTGGTAGCCCAGTGCGGAAAGTCATACTAGTGGGTTTAGGAAAGCCAGAAGCCCTAAAACTAGAAACCCTACGTAGGGCAGCAGCAGCAGTTGCTCGTGTAGCCAAAAAGCAAAAGTGCAAAACTTTAGGGATTAGTTTACCAATTTGGAACAACGATGCCGCGCAAACCGCGCAAGCGTTAGCCGAAGGTGTTCAGTTGGCACTATACCAAGATAACCGCTTTAAGTCTGAAGTTGAGGATAAAGGACCACAAGTCGAACAAGTAGATTTACTGGGGCTGAGTGGACAGGAAGCAGCTATTACCCGCGCCGCTCAAATCTGCTCTGGTGTCATTTTGGCACGGCAGTTGGTAGCAGCGCCAGCTAACGCGGTCACACCCATTACTATGGCGGAAACTGCAGCGGCGATCGCCTCTGAACACGGTTTGCAAGTGGAAATCCTCGAACGGGAAGACTGTGAAAAGTTGGGCATGGGAGCTTTTTTGGGAGTAGCACAAGCTTCTGATTTGCCACCTAAATTCATTCACCTCACTTATAAGCCAGAAGGTACGCCCAAGCGGAAGCTGGCGATTGTGGGTAAAGGTTTAACCTTCGACTCTGGTGGACTTAACATCAAAGGTGCAGGAAGCGGCGTTGAAAACATGAAGATGGACATGGGCGGTGCTGCGGCTGCTTTAGGAGCTGCTAAAGCCATTGGTCAGCTGAAGCCTGATGTCGAAGTTCACTTTATCTCCGCTGTTACTGAAAATATGATCAGCGGTCGCGCTATGCGTCCCGGTGACATTCTGAAGGCTTCTAATGGTAAGACTATTGAAGTTAATAACACTGACGCTGAAGGACGTTTGACTTTGGCAGATGCTTTAGTGTTTACTGATAAGCTGGGAGTCGATGCGATCGTTGATTTAGCCACCCTAACTGGTGCTTGCATTATTGCCTTGGGAGATGATATTGCTGGCTTGTTCTCTCCTGATGATGCTTTAGCTTCTCAGTTAGAGAAAGCTGGTGAAATCGCCGGCGAAAAGTTTTGGCGGCTACCTATGGAAGAAAAATACTTTGAAGGAATGAAATCTGGCATTGCCGATATGAAGAATACCGGACCGCGTGCAGGCGGTTCAATTACCGCTTCCCTTTTCCTCAAGCAGTTCGTTAAAGATACACCCGCTTGGGCGCACTTAGACGTTGCAGGTCCAGTTTGGGCGGATAAAGAGAACGGTTACAACGGTCCTGGCGCAACTGGCTTCGGTGTTCGGACACTAGTTAATTGGGTGTTAAGCGACGCCTAATTCTCATTAACGCTCCCTGTTCTACTTTTGTCGGGTGCGTTAGACAGGGAGAGTACGACACCGTAACAGGCGATCGTCGATGCCGTAATGAGGAATAGCATACTTTACGGCTCATGGATAATTTATTTTTTGGTATTCCCGATAATTTCGCTACCGTTTCTAAGCAGTAGGGTGCGTTAGGCGGCAGCCGTAACGCACCATAATTGACGACTTTGATGCCGTACTGAGAGCTAAAACACCCTACAATTAAAATTTGTTCATATACTTAAGGCGAATTTTTTAACATAACAAATGTTTTCAAAAATGCGAGGTGCTACTCCTAGCCAAATGCAACTACATTCCGAAGATTTACTCAAGTTGCGTGTTCCTAAAGTGAATTATAGCCAACAACAAGTAATAGGGCAGGAGCTTCATCATCGACGAACCAAAGCCAACCGTCTGCATGTAGAAGCACAAAGACTGATCGCTGAAGCAAAAGCACGTGTAGGACGAATGATTTTAGGGATGGAGTAAGTGCTGTGAAAGGAGGAAGTAAGTATCTGCCACTCCTTGAATATCTACGTGGCAGTAGTCAAAGTGAAATCATCCTCACCTTTACAGAAATTGAGAAATTAATGGGTGACACTCTACCCGACTCAGCACGAAACGAGCGGCGCTGGTGGGGAAATCGCAGCAAAGGCGCACTGCAAGCCTCAGCTTGGATGAACGCGGGGTATCTTGTGGCAGAACTAGATTTAGATAGAGAGCGTGTCACTTTTCGTAAACCTACTAGTACATACAAGGTTCAACCTGTGGCTAATACTGTGCAGTGGAACAGTGACTCAATCAAAGCACTGCGTCTTCAGATGGGACTTACTCAGTCACAGTTAGCTGAGGAGTTAGGCGTTCGCCAACAAACTGTTAGTGAGTGGGAAAACGGTATGTATGAGCCAACTCGCGCTACCTCAAAACACCTGGGTATAGTAGCCGAGAAAGCTGGATTCAAATACAAGGCAGGAGAGTAGCACAAATTTCAACTTAATTATTGACACAAATAAGCGCTAGCGTGTAAATTATAAGCAGCTGACGAACAGTCACACTTCTAATACCGTTATGCGTCCAAGTAGCAAAAAATGAGTTTGAAAAACTATGAGTAAGAAAAATAATTTCCGAAAAACATGGCGGACATTAACTGAGCTTGGTCAAGAATTTGGTGTTTCTGCGGTCAAGTTTGGCAATGTTCTTAAACAGCACGGACTTAGGGAAAAAGACGGTGAACCTACGCAGAATGCAAAAGATGGTGGTTTTTTTGAGAAAATCGTCCCGAACGATGGGAAACCTTATTATCTATGGCATCGTGACAAAACGGTTGAGTTTCTCGAAAATCTAGGTGTTAAAAAAAATGGCGCTTCTTCTCAAGAAGCCTTGCAAACAACTGAAGCTAGAAAGCTTGCACGGGAATGGATTGAAGCTCAACGCCTCGATGATGAAGGGTCAAAACTTGGTTACATTATGGCTTGTGAGTTAGAACGTGAAATTAAGCGTATTGGCGTTGATCTGGTTCAATCACAGCTTAAGAAACTCGGCTCTCAGATTCTTCTAAATTTTGATGATGGTTTGATGTGATGGAAGAAAAAAGTGTTGGCAATTAAGGTTAATGAACCTCGACCATAAAGAGGTTACAACTGTTTTTTGTTCATTGAACTCATCCCACCGCTCAATAAAGTCTACCCAAAATTACCCACAAGTGGATAAAGCTGGTCAACCGGAAAGATAGCGGTCAATCTTTCCT
>CAZZYE010000989.1:0-3351 GCA_964658145.1 uncultured Stigonema sp. | reverse complement strand
ACGGGCGAACGGCCGTTCGCCCCTACCAACAACTAACAACTAACAACTAACCATTGACTATCATCTTACTCTTCATCAGAGTCAGGCGTTCCTGCAATCAATGTATTTATTGCCAAGCTCCTATGTGATGACTTTAACACATCTTGATTCCATCCTGGGGCAGCAAACTGAGGCAAAATCTCCCGACTAAAAGCTTCTGCTGCCTTGGATCTGTACCGATTAGGATTGAAAATCAACCACAGCGTTCGCTTAACAACCACACCTTCGATAGAGGCACAATGCAGCGTTCCCCATTGTAACTCTTTAGCAATTGCCGAAGTGGAGACAAAAGCAGCTCCCAAACCGGATTGCACGGCATTTTTAATTGCTTCTATGGAATTCAATTCCATTTCAACTTTAAACCGCCGTGTATCTATGTCACAACGGATTAGCACTTGGTCAATTACCTTGCGGATAGTTGATTGGGAATCAAGCGCAATGAATTGTAGTTTATATAGATCTTCTCTTTGGATCGTTTCGAGTTTTGCAAAGGGATGGAATGCAGGGATAATCAGTGCTAGCTCATCCTCAGCGTAAGGAATAATTTCCAAAGATTCTGCCAGTTCACCAGGAATTTCGCCGCCGATGATTGCCAGATCGACTTGTCCATTAGCTACACTCCAAGCCGTCCGGCGGGTAGAGTGGACGTGCAATTGCACCGCTACATCTGGATATTTTTGTCGGAACATGCCGATCATTCTCGGCAAAAGATAGGTGCCGGTGGTTTGAGAAGCGCCTACAATCAAAGTACCGCCTTGGAGATTTTGTAAATCTTCAATAGCGCGGCAGGTTTCTTGACACAGACTGAGAATTTTTTCACCGTAGCTTAGGAGTAGATGTCCGGCTTCGGTTAATTGTGCGCGGCGTCCTCCACGATCAAATAACGGCACATCCAGTTGTCGTTCTAGGTTTTGCACTTGCAAACTCACGGCAGGTTGGGAGACGTAAAGGCTATCAGCGGCACGCTTGAAACTCCCTTCTGCGGCGATCGCTTTGAGAATACGTAACTGATCTAAAGTGAAAGGAAGGTCAGACATAAGGCTAAACCCACAAACATGAAAGGAGCAGCATTGGCAACAAATCAGCGATTCATGATTTGTTGCATCTTAAACGAGTAAGCTTTTCAAGCAAAAAGGCAGTAACATAACAACTTGACTAAACTCCTGAGCGTGAATACTTTGTGGTATTTATTGTACTGAGTTAAGTTTTCTTTAAATTACTTTATTTACATATGATGCTGTCGGCTTGGTTGACTAAGAGTCATTTTGTCATGCTGGGACTACAATTAGCTTTCGTTTTGGCTCACAGTGGAGGTGCTGCCCTACGTCCTTGGGCAGAAAAACATATTTCCCCACGGCTTTATCGCATTCTCTTTGCAGTTACCAGCCTGCCGTTGGCTATAATACTAGTCATCTACTTTTTTAACCACCGCTACGATGGCTTGCAACTGTGGCAAGTACAAGGTGTACCAGGAGTGCAGGTATTAGTTTGGGTATTGTCAGCGATTTCGTTTTTGTTTTTGTATCCTGCTACATTCAATCTACTAGAAATTGCTGCTATCCAAAAGCCCCAAGTCCACCTATATGAAACTGGAATTATTCGTATTACTCGCCATCCGCAGATGGTGGGACAGGTAATTTGGTGTATTGCCCATACCCTGTGGATAGGTACGACTTTTACCCTTATAACCTCTATTGGGTTGGTGTTGCATCATATATTTGGAGTTTGGCATGGCGATCGCCGTTTGAGCTACCGCTACGGCGAAGCTTTTAGTGAGGTCAAACAGCGTACCGCTATCATTCCTTTTATGGCTATTCTCGACGGTCGTCAATCTATTAAATGGCAGGAATTTGTCCGCCCTGCTTATTTAGGTGTCACCGTCTTTGTGCTACTGCTTTGGTGGTCTCATCCCCTGTTGCTTCAAGCCACTAGTAGGATACAATTATGAAATAAACTTAATCCCAATTGGCATCAACCAGTTTATATTAAAAAAAGTTAGCAGTTTTGAGAAAGCATTTGTGTGATAAGATGATGGTTAGCCAAAAAAACAAGGCGTAAAACCATTTAAAACTTTTAGGTTGGAAAACCTCGGAAAGTCTTTGAAAGTCGTGCACCTGTAGCAAGGCTGGCAAAAAACCCATTGCCATTAAGGAGTAGAGCTAAATCGGAGCAATCCGATGTCAATCAGATATAAACGTCCTGTAAAAAGGCAAGGCATCTTTTCGGGGGAAGCTTCCCCCGAAAAATGCCGCTCTAATTGACTGCTACGCCAGAAAATGTCTTGAAAGAGAGACTACGTTTGAAGGGTCAATACCTTAATGAGATTCGCTAGTCTCAAGCGGTTAGAAGAAGGCATCTTTCCGGGGGAATCCTCCCCCGGAAAATGCCGCAGGAACATAGCCAGTTAGCTTGGCGTAACACCAACTTCAGTGCCAAGCCCTTTAAACATTTTCAAAGCAAACTAAACCCCGTAAGGGTGGGAGAAATCCAAATCAAACATGTAATTCGGGGTAGTGGTTAACTCCACAATACTCCGTATTACTTCAAAAAAACGTTTTCTGGTATTACGTTGATATAGCAATCCTAAATGATTCGTGAACACCTCTCCCTTGTCCCCCTTGTTCATAAATCACATAAGACTGCTATAGGTTTTGTAGAACAGTAAATTGTAGCTATATCTAAATTAAGTGCCTAGTTGCGGCAAACAATAGTTCAAAATCAAGGATTGCCACCGTGAAGATCGCGCGGGCATTTTTGTCAGCGCCAGCATCAACGCTGATTTTTTTACATAATCATTTGTGATTTTTGCCCTAAGAGTGTTTATCAGCAATTGCTGACAACGCACACCATCCTGCTGATAGCTAGTTTGATTGAAAAACCCTATAATTCAAGAGACGCCATGGTGTTGTCGGTTAGTGAGCGGACATTTACTCAAGAAGTTTTAGAATCTCCAATTCCTGTTTTAGTTAATTTTGAAGCACCTTGGTGTGGTTTGTGTCGCATCATCCAGCCCTTATTACTGCAATTTCAAGCGCAATGCGGTGACGAAATTAAGTTAGTTGGGATTAATGCTGATCAAAATTTCAAACTATCTACCACTTATCGCCTGAAGTCGCTGCCAACTTTACTATTGATCGAAAATGGCATAGTCCGGCAGCGTGTGTCAGATTTTTGTGGCAGAGAAGATTTGCTTTTAGCCTTAGAAGAAATTAAACTCAGCTATACCAACCGCCCTAACACCTACAATATCCCAGTCACAGCAGAGTTGGAGTGTCGATCTGCATAAAGAGGGAGTAGGGAGTGGGGAGTGGG
>CAZZYE010000988.1:0-3353 GCA_964658145.1 uncultured Stigonema sp. | reverse complement strand
CTTCAGCAACAACTTGTTCTTGTTCTCTTTCGACAAACGTCTGGACGCGGGCGCGGTAACTTCGTAGGGATTCATCTACCCAATCGCGATCGTTACTGTTGGCGTATAAATGTACTAGAGGTTCGCTAGCATCAGGCAAAACTAACACCCAACTATCATCGTAGGGCTGACAAATTTTTACCCCATCGATTAATTCCAGGTTTTGCGCCGGGTGAGTTTCTACTAGATAGCGCATGAGTGCGCCTTTGACTGTCCAAGGGCAACGTATTGTATGAGCTTTGTGAACGACACGAGGTAATTCAGACCGTACAGAAGCGAGCGAGCGCTCTTGTATCGTTAGCATCTCAATCAGGGTGGCAATGCAGAACATAGCATCAAATCCTGGATGCAACTCTGGTAAAATAAAGCCTGTGTCGCCACTACCTCCCAGTACTACATTGTGGTTTTTCTGACACGCCTCCATCAAAGCTGTGGGATTTGCTTTGGTGCGAATCACTTTGCCATCGTGGCGACGAGCAATTTGTTCTACAGCACTAGAAGCATGAACTGGTACAACTACCGTTCCCCTAGGATTAGAAGTTAACACTATGTCCACCATCAGCGCGGTTAACATTTCTCCACGAATGGGAATGCCTGATTCATCAACCAAAATTAGCTGTTCTCCATTAGCGGAGATCTGGGCACCAAAGTTAGCCTTCAACGCCTCCACGACATGACCAAGCTGAGTCAGAAGTGCTTCGCGGTCAGTAGCTGACATAGTGGCTTTATTCAGACTGGCGTTAAGCACTACCGCATCAGCGCCAAACTTATCTAACATTTGGGGCAACACAGCGCCCGAAACAGCATACACGTAGTCTATTACGACTTTTGCGCGACTGTTGCGAATCGTATCAATATGCAACAGCTTTTCAAAAGCAGTGCAGTATCGATCGACGACTTGAATGGGATAGACGACATCGCCAATCTCATGAATTTGCGCCCGCCGCATATCTTCCTTAAAGTAAGCCCCCTCAATTTTCTTCTCTTGAGACTTAGAGATATTTATTCCTTTGGCATCCATGAACTCAATCAGGATGTAATCAGGGCGATCGGGATGCATCCGCACATGAATACCCCCAGCTACCCCCATTGTGGGTATAACTGTGCGTGCCACAGGAATAGAGGTGGCGTCTAGGTTCTGAATATCGATACCTACAGACAAAAGACCTGCTATTAATGACCGCGTGACCATGCGAGAGACATTGCGTTGGTCGCGGGAGACTGTGACCCGACTCCGTGGTTTCAAGGTAGAACCGTAAGCAGACCCCAACTTCACGGCAAATTCTGGGGTGATGTCGATATTGGCTAATCCTTGAACGCCACGTTGCCCAAATAAATTGCGTTGGGCAGTGTTACCCCAAATCAAGTTAATATTTAAAATCGCCCCTGACTCAATCTTTTTACTGGGCCAGACGCGCACGTAGGGGCTAATTTGGGCTTCTTCTCCCACGGTAGAAAGAGAACCGACTACCGCGCCTTCTAAAACATGGGCGCGACGGTCTACACGGGTACCACGGGCAATGATACAAGCGGAAAGATGTGCTTCATCGCCAATTATCGCTCCATTCCAAATAATCGGACGCTTGAGATTGGCGTAAGCGCCGATCGTGACGTTATCCCCAATTACGGTTCCAGCTTCAATTTGTACCTTGGCGCCAATGCGGCAATTGTCCCCAATAATTGCTGGGGCTTGAATCTCAGCTGAAGAATCTATATGAGTGTTTTGACCTACCCACAATCCTGGTGAAACTTCTTTGTAGGGAAAGTCAAGTTTGACGAGTCCGTGTAATCCATCATACTGAGCCTGACGACAAGCGTCTAAGTGACCGACATCGCACCAATAACCTTGGGCGATGTAACCGTACATTGGCTCGTTTTTGGCTAGTAGTAAGGGGAATAAGTCTTTGGAAAAGTCGCATTCAGTGTTTGCTGGCAGGTATTCCAAAACTTCTGGTTCTAAAATGTATGTACCAGTATTTACCGTATCGGAAAAAATTTCACTACTAGAGGGTTTTTCTAAAAATCGCCGAATCCGATCTTCCTCATCGGTAATCACCACTCCAAATTCAATTGGGTTGGGGACACGTGTCAAAATCAAAGTGGCTTTTGACTTTTTTTGTTTATGAAATTCAATTGCCGCTTTTAGGTCAAAATCTGTTATACTATCACCGCTAATCACTAAAAAGGTTTCATCAAGGAGTTCCGCAATGTTTTTCACGCAGCCTGCGGTGCCTAAGGGCTGGTCTTCTTCTACGGCATAGGTCATCTGCACACCGAAATCGCTGCCATCTAGGAAGTAGTCTCGCAGGACATCAGGTAAATAATGCAGTGTAGCAACCACTTCTGTAATTTGATGCCGTTTGAGAAGATTGATAATGTGTTCCGCAATTGGTCGATTGAGAATAGGCACCATAGGTTTCGGCAAGTCAGAAGTTAGCGGGCGAAGCCGCGTTCCCGATCCTCCTGCCATCAGTACTGCACGCATAAATCCTCCTTAGCGGTTTGCACCAGTCCTAGCGTCAAGTCCCATAAAACGCGTTTGTTCAACTTTTTTCTAGTTTGCTGTGGAACTTTCGCTCTTTTCATCTGGTCAAATACAAGAATATCTATTTGTCACACTAACTTGTTTATCTATAGAAGATCAAGAAGGGGCAGCAGGGGGTTTAACCCCTGCTGCCTTATTCAGTCGTCCTGAGTTCTTCCTTGTTGAGTCCTAGTTTTAAGTAATTTCACTCATGACTTCAGAAGGAGGTACTCAATACTGCTTTGCTTCTGGACACCATTTCCGCGATCGCTACTCTAAACTAGAGAATATGAGGATGTATTAATAAAGGATGCTGAAGACTGTGGGGTTTAGTCATCGCTTCTCGGTATCTTTTGTAAAGTGCCAATATGGAGTAAGAATACTTAACTCTAATTTTATCAATTGCTCACGGGGTTGATGGCAATGAATACTTTAATCGTTTTTACATTGATAGTGGGTTATGCGGCGGGTGTTTGGAGGTTTTGGAATGGATTTTACCGGACTAACTTCCAGCAAAGTTTGCCTAATCGCCTCAGTTT
Source organism: uncultured Stigonema sp. (assembly GCA_964658145.1). Taxonomy (GTDB): domain Bacteria; phylum Cyanobacteriota; class Cyanobacteriia; order Cyanobacteriales; family Nostocaceae; genus Stigonema. Next base: position 251 of record CAZZYE010000988.1, on the reverse strand, counting down.
AGCCTTGTTGTGGCCAGCTTTGTTTATTACGAATAAATCCTATCGTCAAAACTTTAAAAAGGCGCTTAAGGGTCGAAAATAAAAGTTTGGTGGAAAGGATCTGGTTAATTGGCAGGTAAGCATGTTTGTTCTACCTGCAAAAAAAGACAATCTTGTTTAGATGGCGGTGCGTTACACTGCTTTAACGCACCCTACTTGATAGGTTTTTGGGCGTTCCTTTCGGGGCGGGACCAGGGAATAGGGAACAGGGA
>CAZZYE010000987.1:0-3355 GCA_964658145.1 uncultured Stigonema sp. | reverse complement strand
CAGCGAGGATACAACGAGATGACAACTGCTCTTTTAGCACAGCGTCAATGGGCGGCTTTTGGATTGGAAACCGATTTCTTGAAAATCATCAACCCGATGCGGTATTTCTACATGTGGAACAACACGAGAAAGATGGATGACTATATTAACAACAAGTTGGACGCCCGGTACAGTACCACGCATGGCAAGGCAAATAGCAAGACTATCATCGACCTCGCGTTGAACAGCTATACCGCCGAGAGCAAATCGCTTCCCGAACGGAGAGGACACCTCGACGCCACATTTCGGAAATACGCAGTCAGCCAGATGAAAGTTTTCATTTTTGCCGGGCACGACGCAACCGCGACAACCATCTGCTATTCGAGATTGCTTCTATCTCGGAATCCCGGGGCGATGGCAAAGTTGCGTGCCGAGCACGACGCAGTTTTCGGGCCAGACAAAAGCAAAGCAGCATCGACACTACTCGAAACACCGGCATTACTGAACAGACTACCATACACACTGGCAGTTATCAAGGAGACATTGCGCTTGTTCCCAGTAGTCTCGTCCCCTCGCATGGGACAAAAGGATTTCATCCTCGTTGATTCGAAGGACAGGCATTTCCCAACGGAAGGCTGTCTTGTGTGGGATAATCACCACGGACTTCACAACAACCCGCTATGGTGGCCACGAGTGGAGGAATTCATCCCGGAGCGCTTTCTTGTATCCGAAGAAGAAGAAGCAATTTCCGACCTTCGGCCAATAAAAAATGCCTGGCGTCCTTTCGAATTTGGTCCGCGCGCTTGTATTGGAACAGAACTTGCAATGGCTGAGATCAAGGTTGTGCTGGCGTTGACGGCACGAGATTTTGATATTGAGGAGGCTTATGACGAGTGGGATCGTTTGCACAGATCGAAGGGGATTAAGAGGGTGGATGGGGAGAGAGTTTATCAGATTCAGTTGGGGAGTGCGCATCCTGCCGATGGTTTTCCGGCACGTGTGAAGCTGGTTTAGGTCGTTTTGTAACAGCAAACATAGAAAGAGTTGCGTGGTCGGTGTGATCAGTGAAGCCAGATCCGTCCACAGGCTGGTCATAGGTCATAGGTCATAGGTGGGGCGAATTGAGATTCAGGATTGGCGTCTGATATGAACTTGACAAGAATTTTGGGTTAGAGTGCGTTACTGTACAGAGGTCAATCGGATTGTACTAGGAACCAGGGTAAAGCTCACCCATGCGTAAGCCCGCGTCAGATGAAGCCAAATAGTTTTTGAAACCTTATCAGAGAAAATCAGATCAGAACCTATTCAGGCTGGACACTAGAAAGGGATTTTGGTGTGCCAACCACCCGTGCCTGCCATATTAAAGATTCCATAAGCACAACACTATTAGAGCGTCCCGTCCCAATAAGAGTAAAATCTGAGCTCTAGATGACTTGCTAATTAAGTATGAAAGATAAAAGGATGAACCCACTTAGATGAAATCATCCTGTTTAATTCAGCCAGCCCGCTATACGTGTTGCGGTCCTTGAGATGTTGCACTGCTTGCATTTCGAGAGAGAAAAAACAGTTGCGCGAAATGAAGTAAGACTGTCCAAGCCTCTCGGGAGGTGCAACTCAAAACTTGGACAGATAACTTCGTACTTGATGGCCTTGCTCGAGGCACATTTAACTCTTCCCTCATTATTTCAATACTTTTGACATTTCGAAGGAACAGAGTAAAGATAGGAAGTTGAACAACGTTTGCCCCAAGCTGTTAGGAAAGAGTGTAGGAAATATTATGCCAGAAGTCAATTAAATTCTCAAGCACTGCCTTCGAACTTTTAAGTGTCGCTGCCCGACCCTGCCCTCCAATGATGCCGGCATTCCGTCACTCCTCAATTCTCTCGTTCACACTTGCCAGATAAGAACTGTGACTATTGCGTACAAAGCCTACCCCCCCCAAAAAGATAACAGCTTAGGAGCTACACAGATTTGTTTAACTTACGGCGCAAATATAATATGCCGTTCCGCCAGTCCAAGATCCTTTCTCTAAACTCCACTGATATATTGGGTAGAGTACCCCGATACCGATCAGAGATCCAACGCTTTCAAGGGAAGCAATGAGAAAATACACGCGCCCCACGACATTTTTCGGTATAATGCTGACGATAGATGCAAGTAGTGATAAGTCCATGGCAACTCCGAGGGTATTTACCACGAGAGCTTTGGGGCAGTTAACAGGTGCTGCGAATTGAAGTGGAATAGGAACTACTCACCTACTATGAGAACTGGTTCTGTGAGCGCAAGACCGATCATCAGTGCGCCTAGACCCATCAAACAAATGCTGACTCTTGCGGCTGAAGAAGCGATCCTGGTTGGAGAATATGTTGCTTGCGGGTAAACGAGCACCACCAACGGTAAGATAAGTGCAAATATGACTGTCGACATGGCGGTTCGCATGAGCCAGAGCTGTTGAGCCTACGAAAATAAGCTTTGTATTTTCGAAGAAGCCTTGAATCAATGGAACTACTTACCTTCGTAGGAGACACGCCATATCGGCGCTGGATATAGGAAGTAAATAAGGGTCTAGTTGCCTTCGAAATTGCCGCAATGAAAAACACCAGAGAAACTAAGAATAAAGGCCTGTAATTTGCAACAGCATCGATAGCAGGTTCCGTTTCTGATAGTTGTTCTGGATTGGGAAGTAATGGCTGAGTAGTAGAATTATTTCGCTCCAGGGGTGAATCAGAGCTATTCTGCAACCGTACGTATGCAATACCAACAACGTATGCCAACAGACAGCAGACGATTGACAGCATACTAGGCAATGAACTGTCTTGTTTAAGCAGTGGCGCTACGAGAGCAGCTCCAGCAGCTTGGCATAGTGTAACAATAGCACCGGTAGCATAAAAGGAAGCAACTCTATGGAAAAAATGCGGTTAGACATGGATTCACGACATAGATAGGACTCAAGACTTACAGTGGATCTTCTGATGCCTGATCGTGTAGGAGCACAAGGGCTAAAAATGCCGAAGCATGCGAGCCACCGCCCACAAACTTGAGTAAGGGCGCGATAACTGTGGCAAGGACGGGTTTCTGTTGCCCGAAAACCACTGCAAAAATTAGTCCACGCCGAATACGGGGCAGTAAAGATACGAACGAGCAAACAACGTAAAGACAGATGTAAGTAAGACACCAGTAGTGTTTAGGAAAATTGCATAATTCCTTCCCTTGCGATCGGCGACGTTTCCAAGCACCGTTTGGGCAACCAAATCTGTGGGAAAGTCAATTTCATTTGCTCACCAACCAAACTGGTATTTCATACCAGTGAGTGTTGAGGCTATGATTGTGGCAGCTCCAAGATTCCAATATCCGGGCTCTAGTGGGGTCTTGTCTT
>CAZZYE010000986.1:0-3362 GCA_964658145.1 uncultured Stigonema sp. | reverse complement strand
TCAGAAATAGCAATTAGCAATTCCTCATTCCCCATTCCCCATTCTTATGTTTGTTGACTTCTTCATTAAGCGACCTGTTTTTACCAGTGTGTGCGCCATCATCATTCTGCTGGTAGGAGCAATCAGCCTCCCGACCCTACCCACGGATCGATATCCAGAAATTAGCCCGACGACAATAAACGTGACGGCTAACTACGTTGGTGCTAGTGCTGAAGTTGTAGAAAACACGGTTACGACTGTTTTAGAGCGGCAGATTAACGGCGTTGAAGGCATGAAGTACATGACTTCAAGCAGCAGTAACAATGGTGCAAGTACGATTACAGTTACATTTGACGCATCGCGTAATAAAGATATTGCCGCAGTTGATATTCAAAATCGCATATCCGTTGCCCAACCGCAGTTACCAGACGTTGTACAAAGAACCGGAGTCACTGTTAGTAAGCAGTCCAGCAACATCTTGTTAGCGATCGGACTGTACAGTGATAAGCAAGAGTATGACAACATTTTCTTGAGCAACTACGCCGACCTTTATATAATAGATGCCCTGAAAAAACTCCCCGGTGTTAGTGATGCGCAGATTTTTGGTGAACGTCGTTATGCTATGCGTTTATGGCTCGATCCAAATCGCCTAGCTAGCCGCAACCTCACCGCCCAAGACGTGATCAATGCCTTGAATGAACAGAACTTGGAGGTAGGTGCTGGGCAAATCGGTCAGCAACCAGCGCCACCAAATCAGATGTATCAAATCGACCTACAAGCTGTCAGCAGACTCAAGAATGTATCGGAATTTGAGAACATAATTCTCAAAACCGATCCTGATGGCACACTGATTAAACTTAAAGATGTGGGTCGGGCGGAACTGGGGGCGGAAAATTATAACACATTTCTGCGATTTAGGGGTCAGGATGGTGTGGGTATAGGGATATTTCCCACTCCCGGAAGTAATGCTTTAAACGTTGCCAATGAAGTGAAAGCTGAAATGGCACGACTCGCGCAAAACTTTCCGCCTGGAATGAAATATCAAGTAGCATTTGATACTACAGATTTTATCCAAGCGTCGCTCGTGGAAGTGGTCAAGACGCTATTTGAAGCGATCGCCCTTGTCGTCTTGGTGGTTTTTATATTCCTGCAGGACTGGCGCACCACTCTAATTCCTGTGATTGTAATTCCCCTAGCATTGGTTGGCACCTTTGCCTTGATTAAACTTTTCGGGTTTTCAATCAACACTCTGACGATGTTTGGTCTGACTTTAGCCACTGGACTAGTGGTTGATGACGCGATCATCGTCGTCGAGAATATCGCTCGCTTAATTGAACAAGAAGGACTGTCGCCGGCTGAGGCTGCTTCTGAGTCAATGCGGGAACTATCTGGGGCAGTGATTGCAATTTCACTGGTGCTGATGGCAGTGTTTGTCCCAGTAGCATTCTTCCCAGGTTCTACGGGACAGATTTATAAGCAATTTGCACTGACAATTGCTTTTAGTGTGGCAATTTCTACCTTTCTGGCGCTAACCCTCACTCCTTCACTGGGAGCATTGCTGTTGCGTGGGGAACAAAAACAACGCGGTTGGCTGGGCTGGGTTTTTGATCGGATCAATGGGGTAATTGATTGGACACGCAGGATGTTCGAGCGATCGCTCAAGCGCTTGAATCGGATCAGAGCGATCGTCGTGCTGCTGTTTATCGTGTTTTTAGGGTTAACGGGCTGGCTTTACACCAGCGTACCAACAGCATTTCTCCCTGATGAAGACCAAGGCTATTTCATCACCATTATTCAAGGACCGGAGGGAGTTTCGCTTAACTATACTAGTAAAGTCATGAGTCAGGTAGAAAAAGAAATTCTGAAATTGCCTGAAGTTGTGGGAACCTTTGCGATCGGAGGCTTTGGTTTTAGTGGTAACACTGCCAACAACGGGGCGATTTTTACAACCCTCAAACCTTGGGACAAGCGCCCTGAAGCCAGTCAGTCAGCATTCGCAATCATCAACAATTTGAGAAAAAAGTTTTCAGCCATTACAGAAGCCAGAGTTTTGGCTGTTAATCCACCAGCAATTCAAGGTCTAGGCAGTTTTAGCGGTTTCCAATTTGAGCTACAAGACAGAGGCGGCACAAGTGGCTTAGATACCATGCTGCAAGTTATGGGTCAGTTACTCCAGCGCGGCAATCAAACACCAGGATTGCAAGCTGTATTTAGCACTTATGCCGCGAATACGCCTCAGCTTTTGATTGAAGTAGACCGCAATAAAGCTAAGGCGCTGCAAGTTTCTATAAACGATGTCTTTAATACCCTGCAGAGTTACTTAGGTTCGCGATACGTCAACGACTTTAATTTTCTCCGGCGAACTTACCGAGTGTATGTTCAAGCAGATGCTCAATTTCGCTCCAACCCTAAGGATATCGGTAGCTTGTACGTTCGCTCTACCAACAACCAAATGATTCCCTTAAGCAATCTAGTGAAAGTAACTCCTACTACTGGGGCGCAAACAATTAATCACTACAACTTGTTCCGCTCAATTGAAATCAACGGCTCATCTGCTCCTGGTACTAGTTCTGGACAGGCACTTCAAGCTATGGGGCGACTGGCACAGGAGGTTTTACCAACAACTTTTGGCTACGAATGGTCGGGAATAGCCGCTGAAGAACAAGCATCTGGCGGTCAAGCGCCTTTGATTTTTGGCTTGGGTCTTGTCTTCGTCTTCCTGGTGCTGGCTGCTCAGTACGAGAACTACGTTGACCCGATAATTATTATGCTGTCAGTTCCCCTGGCGATCTTCGGGGCGTTAGCGGCGCAGTCGCTGCGGGGTCTACCCAATGATGTATTTTGCCAAGTAGGTCTGGTGATGCTGATTGGTTTGGCAAGTAAGAATGCGATTCTGATTGTGGAATTTGCTAACCAACTGCAAGAGCAGGGTCTTTCGATTACCAAAGCAGCAGTGCAAGCAGCACAAGAACGCTTGCGACCGATTCTCATGACTTCCTTTGCTTTTATTTTGGGGATTTGGCCCTTGGTAACTGCTGAAGGTGCAGGTGCACCTAGCAGACAATCTCTCGGTACAGCAGTTTTTGGCGGGATGATTGTCTCTACTTTCTTAAGTTTGTTTATCGTGCCAATTCTCTATATCGTAATTAGCACAATTCGCGCTCGCTTTGGGTCAAGTCACGGAGATCAGCCGCCACACCGGATGAAGGATGATAAAATTTCTTCGGAAACCCATAATAAAATGTACTAATGCCTACTAATGCCAATGTAACGGATGGATTAACGCTCTTCTATCACTCAGGTTCGAGAATAATCTCATGAAACCTCAACGACTGGAAGTCGCGGCTACACAAACAAAGTCCGCCTGCGCGGACTAATTTGAA
>CAZZYE010000985.1:0-3367 GCA_964658145.1 uncultured Stigonema sp. | reverse complement strand
TTTCCCGAGGCTGCCCTTTTGAGTGCGAGTTCTGTGACATTATTGTGCTATATGGACGCAAGCCGCGTACTAAAACGCCAGGGCAGTTGCTAGCTGAGTTGCAGACCCTCTACGATCTGGGCTGGCGGCGTTCGGTTTTTGTCGTGGATGACAACTTTATCGGTAACAAGCGCAATGTCAAAGTCATGCTGCGGGAACTCGGTCCTTGGATGGCAGCCCACGGTTACCCCTTTCGCTTCACGACCGAAGCTTCTGTAGACCTAGCACAAGATAGGGAACTGCTGGATCTGATGGTTGCTGCCAACTTCCAAGCCGTCTTTCTGGGCATTGAGACGCCGGACACGGATAGCCTGTCCTTAACCAAGAAGTTCCAAAATACACGCAACTCTCTAATGGAATCAGTTCAGACCATCACTAGGGCAGGTTTGCGCGTGATGGCTGGTTTCATCATTGGCTTTGATGGTGAGAAGACAGGGGCAGGCGATCGCATCATTGACTTTGTGGAAGCGACGGCAATTCCTCAGGCGCTATTCAGTATGCTTCAAGCCCTACCTAACACAGCTTTGTGGTATCGACTCGAAAAGGAAGGGCGTCTTATGTCCGGGAAGGAAGAGGCGAACATCCACCAGACAACACTCACTAACTTTATCCCCACTCGCCCATTGGAAGAACTAACCCGTGAGTACGTCAGATGCTTCTGGGAACTGTATGAACCTACTCGTTATCTAGCAAGAATTTATCGACATTACCTGGATCTGAAACCAAACCCTCACAAGAAGAAGTTCCAGATGCCAGAATTAATCGATATTCGGGCATTGCTGATTATCTGTTGGCGACAGGGGCTAAAGCGTAGCACCCGCTTTCAGTTTTGGCGTCAGTTGTTCTCAATTATCCGTCACAATCCAGGTGTATTTGTGCCTTACGTTAGCAATTGCGCCCTGATTGAACACTTCAGCGAGTACCGTCAAATTGTGCGTGACGAAATTGAAGCCCAGGTGGCGGAGTTTTTGGCGGCAGAAGCAAAGAAAGCACCCGAGCAAATTCTTTACAAAGTTTAGAGGCAGAATTTTTAGAATTTTTCGCGAAAAAATATTGATATTCAAGGCGTTTGAAAGTAAGTAGGTAAACAGAATTAATTACACAGTGTCCGCCGCGAACTCGTGCGCAGCGGAATGTAGACCCCGGAGGGGGCTTCCCGCTTTCTTAGCAATCGCTGCGGGCTGGGATTGCTTCGCTTCGGGAGCAATGACTGTAATTAATTTTGTGTAGTAGGGGCGCGGTTTCCGCGCCCTTACAATGTGGTCAATTCTGTTTAAAAGCGATCGCTCTATAGTCCAATGATGCAGAATTTCTAACTCAATTCTTGCATCTTCCATTAATTTAATCAAGCTGTAAAAACAGACTCGGTGATACCTTGAAATAATCACCGAGCGCTTTAGCTTGTGCCTTGCTAATCGAACGTTTTCCATTCACAACCTCAGACACTACACCAGAAGAACCGATAATTCCTACTAAATCAGCTTGACGGATACCACTGGCTTCCATAATATGTTGCAGGATTTCATGAGGCGCAGATCGATCCATCGGATAGTTCTGTGTCTCATAAGCTTCAATCAATATTACTAGCAACTTGTGTAAAGCTTGCTCCTCAGTTGTGCGATTCTTCTTAAAGGTTAGCTGTTCTACTACTTTCAAGACACGTTCGTACTCTGACATAATTATTTTCTCATGTGCTCGTGCATAATCGCATGATATTCTCGTTGCAACATAGTCAGCTTCTCAAAGCCGCAACGATAGAAGGATTAACATCCAAATACTTGACGACTAAAGTATTCAGCCAGATATTCCACACTGCCATTGACAACCCTGTCGCCAATCCAGCACCGAGAATACCCAATGTGGGAACTGCGATGAAGTTAAGAACGATATTAATTAAAGCACAGATACCAATTACCTTAGCGCACTGGTTTTGATGCCCAGTCATAATCAATAAATAACCAACTGAACCTGCTCCCACATTCACCAATTGTCCTAATACCAATGCGCTCATCGCCCATTTACCAGCAACAAATTCTAAGCCAAATAGGTTGAGGAGAGGATCGGCAAATAAAATTAAACCGCTAGCTACTACTAAAGTCGGTAAAAACATCCACTTAGCAATCGTAGATGTTAATCTTTGAAGTCCGGAAATATCACCTTGAGCATATAAAGCAGCAAACTCTGGAGCTGCTATTGAATTTACTGCTACCAGAACAATACTCACACCACTAGCAGTTTGAGATGCTGCATTGTAAATTCCTACAAATTTTGTTCCTAATATTGAGCCAATCAACAACGTATCCGTTTGATTGAGAATCATGAAAGAACCATCGAGAAACAATAATGGTAAAGAAGCTGCTAACCAGTGGCGTAACTTAATTGCCGAACTGACATGTTTTATTTCTCTAGGAAAGAAACGACTTAAACAGAGAAACTGTATTGCTAGTATAATTAATAAAATTCCTAGGCAAAAAGTAAGTACTAATACACTATTCAAACTCTGGTATACTTTTTTCCAAAAAAAACTAATACTAATCAGTAGTATTGGATAAACTAATTGGAACGGTGCAAAAGCTAAAATAATTTGTCGCAATGCTCTAGCTGTGTCTTGCTGTAATCTGAGTAAAGCTAGTAGAGGTACTCCCCAAACACCTAACAGAAGAGACGTGATATTTTTGACTTCAAATAAAGTGTTTTGCCAAAGTAGCCACATAGTTGAGCAACCAGAGATGATTACACTGACAACCAAAGTTTGTATCCAACTACTTTGAAGAATACCTCGGAGATGTTGCCAATCTTGCTTCACCATGTATTCGGGAATAAAGCGTAGCACTGCACCAGAAACCCCGAATCCTGCTAGAAATGCCAATACAAAACAAATAGTATATGCGTACTGAAGAACTCCATAATCACTGACTCCTATCCACCGCGCCAGCAATACATTTACTGTGTAATTGATCCCAATATTCAAGATTTGAATAGCTAAAGCAGCCGCTGCACCTCGTGCTATGGTGCTATAGATACCTGGTTGCTGAAGTTTGTCCCGTAGTTGGTTTAATGTTTGCCAAAGTTTCATTTTTGTGGTATATATCCTCCATGCGTGCAATTTCCGGCAATATTGATCTCATGGATTTGTATTTAATGCTTTATGACTTACGCATTGACAGAAATCGTCGAGTATGTGGTGGGATAAGTCAGGCTGCGGAGCGCTTTCTTTCATTTGGGTAGACCACAATATGACCCTTCGGGTGACGCTCCTTCGTCGCTAACGCTTCGCTAACGCCAGATCCTGAATGAGTGAAACAAGCTGCAAGGGCTGGACTCACCG
>CAZZYE010000984.1:0-3370 GCA_964658145.1 uncultured Stigonema sp. | reverse complement strand
AGAAATGCTGGAAGAAACACTTCTGAAATTAGAAGCTCAAGCCAGCACTTTCACAGCAATTAAAGGCGGAAGCCCACGAGGTTGAGACAGGCTACGTCGCAGGCTCAACCGTCCGCGCCTGCGTGGGAGGAAGCCAACGCGCAATGCTGGGAACACAAAACTTGGCATTGCTTAAGAATGCAATACACTATGACCGGGACAACGCTGTCGGCTTTGTCTCCAGAGTCGTAAAAGAGCATTTGGATCGCAACTGGGTTAAACTTTCCCTCCCTCAGGTAGATGCTGAGAATTTTGAAACTTGGACTTAAGGCTTTGAAGGAGTAACACAATGGTGCAAGCAACACAATCTACAACAGAATTGACACCAGAAAAAGTTAACCAGGCTGTTGAAGCAATACTGAATGTTTTGGGAACCCCTGAAAATAATTTACACACTGAAGCTCTGTCAGCTTTTAATCATGGCGACCATCAAACGGTTAAAAGATTAGCCGCTACTAACCTTACTGATTATTTTTGTAAGGCATTAGGGTACTTGGGAGGCGCACAAAAATTGACACCCAACACTGATACGATTCTTGCTGAGTCAGCTAGGTCAGCGGCTGAGTTTGCTAAAGAGAGGGTATTGCTTCAGTTAAGTATTGATATTGCTAATGCATTAAATTAAAAAATGTGAAGTGATAACCAATAGGCGATCTGGCTTTATGCTGCGATCGCCTTTTTTGCTCAAGATTGCAGATGCAGGAAGGATATTAGTTGGGTTTTTTTCGACAGTGAGAGTTACTCAATTGCGCTGATCGGGACTTAAACATTTTTGAGGACAAAACAAGCTTCAAACCCATACAGGGCAAGGAAAATATGCCAAATGCCCAAAAAAATATTGAAATCCAAATATATCAACAAACCGAGCAAAATGACGTCAAAGTCTTTTGATATATGCGTTTGAGGCAGTTTTATATTGATTTTTTGTCTAAGTCCCATAAGGGCAATTTAACCCACATTCCGCACGTCATTTTGTAGTACATAACGTATTACAAAAAGGGATAAATATTCGCTTTTGCTCGTGAGTATAAATACTTAAAAAACCTCGACCAACACCTTTTTCCCGTTATCTTTTTAGGGATGCGATCGCTCCTTGACCCGGTGTCCCAAAGTGGGATTCTCTCGTCATCCATTCTCATTAATAATAAGCAATTGATCATGACGGATTGACGGTAAGTACACTATTTGGCATCGTGCCGAGAAGCATGTAAAAACCAGCATTCCGAGTCGGAAAAGCCTTATCGTGTCTGGATTGGCGCTCTTTACTACATTAGAATCAGAAAAGCCGTTATTTACAACGAAAAATTAAGCATTTTAAAAGCCGGAAAGCAGGTTGTTACATACATGGAGGTGCAATGCCTAGAGGTGTTAGATGATGTGTGAGGTCGCAGACAGGGTGTTTGACGCTGTACGGCGTCAAACTTTGCCACATTGCCCAAGTGTGACTATACGTAAGCGTCAAACACCCAAAACGGCAGCACCCGATATTCCCCGTGTGGCGGGTTGTCTGCCTCCCCACCGCTACGCGGCGCGTCAGCAGACAACCCGCTTGCTGACAAAATCTAGACTGTATCTAGACGACAGCGTCCTCAGGACAACATCACTCCCCTTTACAGGTTATGGGAAGCCAGGTGTTCTGCGTTGAACGAAAAATCGTCGTCACAGACACTGGAAAATTAAGTGCGCATACAATTGTCCTGGATTGGCACACTAACCCCGACTACGACTGGAAATCGGTAATATGAATGATTCCGCGCCTCGTGAGAAAATTAGTCAATCAAGCAAGAAATTAAGTCGAAAAAAAAAATGAAATATCAAGAAGATATCTCAGTAAAAAACTTAGATCACTTGGGGATAGTAGCTGGAATAATTGATGAAATAGGAATAAAAGAAAAAATTAATGAACTCATAGGAACGGATGACAGAGAAAAAGTCAATGCGGGAGAAGTAGTGAAAGCAATCATTTTAAATGGACTGGGATTTGTTTCTAGACCATTATATTTATTTTCACAATTTTTTGAAGATAAAGCCCTAGAGCATTTATTAGGAAAGGACATTAAAGCCGAAGAATTAAATGATGATAAGTTAGGCAGAGTAATGGATAAACTATACAACTATGGATTAAGCGAACTGTTTCTAATAATTGTGTTAGAAGTTATTAGAAAATATCAAATATCAACAAAATATTCTCACTTAGATTCCACCTCATTACATTTGCATGGAGAATATAATAACGGATTAGATGATGAAGATAAAAAATTAGAAGTATTTAAAGAAAATCCCATTAGAATCACACAGGGATATTCCCGTGACCATAGGCCAGATTTAAAACAATGTATTTTAGATTTAATAGTAAGTAGTGATGGAGACATTCCTTTATTTTTCCGAGGAGGTTCAGGGAATGAATCAGATAAGGCAGTTTTTGGGAAAATTTTAGTTGAGTACTCCAAACAAATCAACTTTGAGAGTATTATGGTAGCTGATAGTGCTTTGTATAGTGATAATAATTTGAATTTAATGTCAAATTTAAAATGGATAAGTCGAGTGCCATTATCCATAAAGAAAGCCAAAAAATTAGTGAAAGCAGTCTTCAGTTTAGAGTTGAAGGAAACTGACCAAAAAGGATATAGCTATCAAGAAGAACTCGTGACTTATGGAGGGGTAGAGCAAAGATGGCTACTAGTAGAAAGTGAAGAAAGAAAAGTATCTGATTTAACAGTAAACCAAAAAGTTTTCCCAAAAGGGCGATCGCTAAAATACTTATGTGTTTTAATACTTATCGTCACATAATTCTCTAACCAGCAGACATAGTATAGATTATGATTACTTATGATTACTTGAGCGAGAAATTGTCAATACTAACCTGTTGGAATATAAATGCTTTCAACTACTTGATATTTACGCTCAATGGCTTGAGATAGGAAAGCTAACATCTGTTTGAGTGTGACTCGTGTACGATAAATTAATCGACTTCCTTTCCTTTTACGACTGATTCCTATCCACTGGGAGATTTACCCAAATATTAACTAGAAGAAAGGATATGCCAACAAATACGAAACTAAGAACTGGATTTTTATTGTTTGTTCTAATGCGACAAACATTTTTGAGCCGATAGCTAGTTTCAATACCAAATTTTTTTCGATAATCTTGATAGATGTACTCTAAATTTGTTTTAATATTGTAAACAACATAAACAAAGTATTGTACTCCATGTTTTTTTCGCTTACCCTTTCTATATTTGCAGACAATCCATAAATCGAAAGTGACTGAATCATCTTTGTCTCTTGTAATTGTATAATTAGTTTTATAACTTTTTCTCCCCTTTAATAAT
>CAZZYE010000983.1:0-3376 GCA_964658145.1 uncultured Stigonema sp. | reverse complement strand
CAATTACCTCTTGTGAGAGAGTTATGAACTTAGCAACACTGGTTCTTGGGCTTGAGAGTGCAACAGTTGAGTGTAGAGAGCACTAAGCTGATGTGCTACGCCCTCCCAACTAAACTTGGCTTCAACACGCTTTCTACCAGCCTGACCCAATTTGTCTCGCCACTCTGGATCGCTGAGAATTCGGTCAATCGCAGCAGCAAAGCCGGCTACATCTTGTGGTGGTGCCAATAAACCAGTTTCTTCGGGTACGACGGTAAACTGGAGTCCGCCGACATCACTGGCTACTACTGGTGTACCACTCGCCATCGCTTCAATCGCCACCAATCCAAAGGGTTCGTAGTGACTTGGAACCACAGAAACATCAGCAGCAGCGTAGTAATATGGCAGAATTTCCTGACTGAGACGACCGGGGAAAGTAGTATTGCTCATTCCCAATTGAGCGACAATTTTCTCAATACGTTCGCGTTCTATACCGTCGCTTTCACCGGGACGACTACCACCACCAATAATTAGCTGAATGTTTTTAACAGAATGCAACTTAGACTCTTTGACTGCACGCACCAAAGTTTCTATGCCTTTGCGCGGGTCAAAACGTCCTACGTATAATACCACTTTGGTTTCGGGGTCAATTCCCAAATGAGCCTTTGCAGCTTGTTGTTCAATGCCACCAAACCGCTGAATATCTGTACCGCAGGGAATAATGTCTATATTACCTTTGGTAGAAACGAGCGATCGCATATGTTCTTTTTCCTGGGGACTCGTGGCGACAATCCGTTCCGCTGTCTCCAGCACCTGTTTTTCTACAGCTAACCTCGTACTAGCAACCAAGGGAATCGTCTTAACCGTGTTATACTTGACTGCTCCTAAAGAGTGGTATGTATGAACCAGTTTACTACCTTGGATTTCCTTCAACTGCATCCCTACCCAGCTAGAGAGCCAGTAATTTGTATGAATTAAGGGGTATGTAAAACCGTTTTCTCGCTGGAACTCAAGCAAACTATCCACAAATTCTGGCAAATGGTCAAAACCATTGTCCCGTGGTACAAACTCCACGGGACCAGCTTTTAACCGAATTGTTCGACAATTCGCATGATGTTGCTCAATGATTTGTTGCTCAGCACTTGTTCTGCGGCTAAACATATCAACTTGCCACCCTAGCTGCGCTAGTGCTTCACCCACATGGCGCACGTAAACATTTTGTCCTCCAGCTTCTTCTTTCCCAATTTCAATCGCCGGATCTCCGTGAACTGAAATCAGGGCGATGCGTTGTTCCGTTCTAGAGTTCATAGTTTGTTGGTGTCGGATTTTTGTCAAGTATCAGGTAGCTTGTAGTTTGTGGCAAGCCCCTCTACCTTAATAAAGAAAGGAAGTTTAAGTAATATTTATCTTATTTTGATTTGGCAAAATAATTTGCACATCTGCTACCAGAAGTATTTTTCATGTACGTATTTATATTGAATTTCTTTATAGATAGATTGCTATATTTATATCTAGTAACCTTGATTCATTAATTTTATTTTTTAGTCGTAATAATGCGTATATAATTTTATATGGGCTACTAATTCAGACATTAACTACGGGTTGAGCAAATCCAACAGTACACTTTCTATTCGTGTTTTTTATACTATAAAAACAGTATTTGAAACTGCGCTTTTCTGTAATAAAGCCAATGCTTACTAAAGAATAGCTATGTTAATTTCAATGTTGCTGAAATTAGGCGTAAGTATTTATACTTGCACCTTGGGTTGCACAATTACTGTTTTATGTGTTCTAGATTTTATGTACAAATATATACAAGCTATCAGTACGAGTAGTTTATATTACTAAATATTAAGACAAATATTAAGAATAGTTAAGAAAATTTATTTTTTTTTGACTCTAACTGGTAGTGTGTACCTGAAGAATGCAAACGTCAAGCATATATAAGCACAAATGGGCAACCATTGAAAGATTACCTTTGATTTCATCCCAAGAAGGTTGCGACGAAATAAATAGAGCAGATAAAGATGTACAATCACATCGCTCTCAATATTTGACAACCTCTGGCAGTAAAATGTGCCTATGCAATTAGAATTTGTTCCTGTTGAAGACTTTTACTTTGCCCTCACTCTGGCAGTTCGGACGTTGGAAGATGTGGACAAACCTGGTTTGGTTGAACAAGTGCGATCGCGACTGTTAGTAGAATGCGGTCAACCTTCTACTGTCGCTCCTGGCAAGAATACTTTTAATTATGTATTCCGCGTCCAAGGTGTAGACAACAGTCCTGCATCAAAGCTCTTAGTCTCAGTCTCAGACTGGCAAGACAAGCTGCGCCTAAGTAGCGATTATGGCTGGACGCTTGATTCTGAGCGCAAGCCAATTCGGACAATACTTTTTAGCCAGCGATCGCAGTTCACCCAACAGTTGCGATCGCACTTACAACAATGGCTACAACTACCCCAGGATCTAACTAGCTAGCAGATGATTAAAAATTAAAAATTCATTCTTGAATTTTTAATTTTTAATTCATGAGTGCTTGCAGATTAGTTCGTAGTTTGTGCAGCTAGCATTTGCTTGAGCTTTTCGAGTTCATTAGCCCACCGTGGGTCTGGACGAATAGCATCTGAGTCAGTCGGGGTGGTACTTTCACGCGGAGAACTCCCTCGACGGGACTTCTTAGAGCTACTTTTTTCACGAGTGCTACGGCTGCTTTCTTTTATTGGAGCAGCTTTGGCAAGGGTGGGGGCATTATTCACGGTTTGGGGAGCTTGCTCCTCATTCTCCTCACTCTTTGTACGAGGTAATGCTTTCTCTATTTTAATGGGAGACTCTTTGAACATCAGACCATTGTATTTTTCAATAACTTGGTCTGCTTGTTCATCACTGTTTACCGTGATAAAACCGAAGCCACGGCATTTGCCTGTTTTCCGGTCTTTAATCAGTTTAGTTGTAACTGCATCGCCTTCTTCTGCAAAGACTGCTTGCAGTTCTTGACGATCTATTTCTTCTTTCGGCAAATTACCTATATATAGGCGAACGGACATAAACTATACCTCCAAAGTTTAACGAACACGACCCGGCAAAAAACAGTAATTTGGCTTTAGGTCTTGATAAATCTTACTTACCAAAATTGCCACCAACCAATTTTTCTGACTCCAAACTTTCAACCTTTACAATACAGTTTTTTACCGGGATCAAGATTGTTTAATACAAAAGCGTACACAACGCCAATAACACCTTTATTCTAAGAATTTTGAATTCTATAACTAGCGTACTCACCACTGGAAAAATCTTTAATACCCTTTTTCCATAGAATTCAATACCATTTCTTACATTACCACGGTATTTTCTACGTAGCTAGTTCAGGGTACACATTTCCAGCAGTTATTTGAGAGGG
>CAZZYE010000982.1:0-3377 GCA_964658145.1 uncultured Stigonema sp. | reverse complement strand
ACCATAAAATCCTCCTATCTGGTTGGTTCGTGGTCATTCTTCAATCTTCTTAGAACTGTCTATTTTTCTGTCACCACCTCTGGTTTCTCCTAGTGGTTGGATATTGACATCTAAAGCACCCTCTTCTTTGCAGAAGTAACCTCAAAGATGGAAGCTATCTTAATTTTATTTCAATTCTTATACCTGTGACGACAAACTTGCCACTGTCAGTAAACCAAAAACTTTTTTTCAGAAAGCGATCGCAACCCCGATCGTTAATCGAGATCTAGAAAAATTACGGAATATACTGGTATTACTTAATAATTTCTTAAACTAATTTTTATATTCTGTTAATTGCTTGTTTCTATTTTAATTTAGATTATACAAATATCATTTTTATTCAAAACTAATCACCTAAGTGACATCGAAATAAAATTTTGTATTATAAATTATATATGATGCGCTGGCTACGGTATCATTCTCTAGAAATCCGGATTTCTAATGAATAACAATTCCAGCCAAACCCGAAAAATTCTGCTTTTGTCAGCCAATCCTAGAGGCACAGGTCAGCTTCGTTTGGATGAGGAGATGCGAGAAATTAAGGAAGTGTTGAGACGATCAGAAAAGCGTGACCAGTATTTGATAGATACAGCGGAAGCAGTACTCGTTACTTTCAAAAATATTTGTTATCCGATATTGACACCCATTTGGTCTTGGCTATAGATAATTTTGAGCGGCTTTTTAAATGTGAAAATATATTTTCCGACTTTTGCTTACTCCTACGAAATTGGTATGAAACTGCCAAACAAGGAGACAGGATGGGTAAAATTTGGAAGAAACTACGGTTAGTGGTGGTTAATTCCACTGAACTTTATCCGACTCTGGATATCAATTATTCACCATTTAATGTTGGGTTAGCGATTGAGTTACCTGAGTTTAATCAGCAGCAAGTAGGAGAAATGGCAAAACAGTATGAATTAGATGTCCAGTTGGGAGAACAGGGCTTGAGTCAGCTGATGGAGTTAGTTGGAGGACATCCTTATTTGGTGCAGGAGGCGATCGTCAGCCTTAAAGGTCAGCAGATGACCCTAGAGCAACTTTTAACTCTAGCACCAACGGAACAAGGAATCTTTAGCCACCATTTGCGAGAACAACTGGAGTGTTTACAAAATGATTTTCAGCTAGAAGAAGCTTATAAAAAAGTGGTGATTGAGAATGAACCTGTGCGCCTTAATTCGGAAATTACATTTAAACTGCACAGCTTGGGGTTGGTAAAAATTGTTCGCAATGAGTGTATTCCTAGCTGCGATTTATATCGTCAGTATTTCTTAATGCGTTTGGGGTAAATATATGATTGAAGAATATATCTTTTCTGGAAGCTTGCCCGAAAATGCTAGCACCTATGTTAAGCGGGAAGCCGATGACGAATTATATGAAGCATTGAAAATCGGCGAGTTTTGTTATGTATTGAACTCCAGACAAAGCGGAAAGTCCAGCTTGCGCGTGAGAACAATGAGCCGCTTGAACAATGATGATGTGGAGTGTGCATCTATTGATTTGTCCTCTGTCAGTATTCAAAGTGCTACACAAGAAAATTGGTATGCAGATTTGATGGTTAAGCTCATTGATAGCTTTGACCTGGATATTGATTTCACAGACTGGTGGGAAAAGAACCAGTTAAACTCACCTTTGATGCGATTTGGGAATTTTATTGAGAAAAAGCTGCTTACAACAATTCCAGAAAATATTGTGATTTTCATTGATGAGATTGATAGTGTTCTCAGTTTGGAATTCGCTACTGATGATTTTTTTGCCTTTATCCGTGCCTGTTACAATCAGCGAGTTGATAAATCAGAGTATAATCGTCTCACCTTTTGTTTATTGGGAGTTGCATCGCCCAGCAGTCTAATAAAAGATAAACAACGTACCCCCTTTAATATTGGTAGAGCTATTACTCTTAAGGGGTTTCAACTACACGAAGTTGACCCGTTAATGAAGGGTTTACAGGGAAGATTTAAAGACCCCCAAATGGTGATGATAGAAATTTTAGAGTGGACGGGAGGACAACCGTTTCTAACACAAAAGTTATGCCAGTTTATGGTTGAGGAATCTGAGAAAGACAAACCCTGCACTGTTGAGCAGGTGGTAAGGTCACGTATCATTGAAAATTGGGAAAATCAGGATGAGCCAGAGCATTTGAAAACTATTTCCGCTCGCCTCCTCAGAAATAAAAAAAAAAGAAAGCAGTTACTAACACTGTACCAGTCCATTCTGGAACAGGGAGAAGTAGATGCAGATGACGTTCATGAACAAATAGAATTGCGACTTTCGGGTTTGGTAGACAAGCATGATGGGAAACTGAAGGTTTATAACCCCATATATAAGGAAGTTTTTAACCGGAATTGGATCAAGCAGGAACTGAAGAAGCTTCGACCCTATGCAGAGGCTCTGAGCGCTTGGGTAAAATATCAGTATCAAGATGATTCACGGCTGTTACATGGGCAGGCTTTTGAGGAAGGATGGGATTGGTTAGTTGCTAATGGCTTGGATTTACAGGACAACTTCAGTATTGATGAGCATCGGTTTTTAATTGCTAGCCGAGTCCTCGACAAACGAGGGACTTTGATGGAAACAGATCGACAAACAATCAAAATAGCAGAAAACTTACTTTGGAAGGTTAACAACCCTTTAGCTGTGATCAGACGAGTACTGTCACTGACTAGAGCCGAACCAGTGCTTGCTCAAAAGCTTTTCCAACTCATCCTCAAAGATGAATTTCCCATCAAAGAAGGTGAGGATGAAGCTGATTGGGTGGACCGGATGGTGCATCAGCGCATTATAGACGACTGGGAAGCACAAGATGAGCCAAAACACTTGCGGAAAATACGCGACGATCTTCTACAAAATAAAGATGCTGAAAGCCTACTGCAATTATATAGTCAGGTTTTTCAGTCTGGCAAGGTCATAGCAGATGGTAGCCCTAAACAGCTGTATTTGATAAGTCTGGGCTTCGTGTTCAACCAAAAGGGTCAATTAGAAATTGGCAATAGTATTTATAAGGATATTTTTAATCAGAGTTGGGTTGACAAGGAATTAGAAAAAATAATTAATTATAAAGAAAAAATTATCCAATCTCAAAAGATGCGGCGCAGGATGACTACGGTTGCCATACCAGCTTTGATGATTGTTTTTTCTGTAGGAGTTTATAGCATTAATTTTTTGTCTGGCAGTTGCCCAATTAATGATAAATTTATTGGTACCTGTGTAGAGAATTTAGATAAAGTAAAAAATGTCCCGTCGGGAAAGTTTCGCTACGGTGGGTCTACAAGCTTTGCCCCTTTGCGGTCCACATATGTCATTGCTGCTATTAACAAAGCACATCCCGAATTTATTTTAGA
>CAZZYE010000981.1:0-3379 GCA_964658145.1 uncultured Stigonema sp. | reverse complement strand
GCGTCTCTACACAACCTAAAATTCCTACCGATCAGCCTTAACTGAACCGTATTGATATTTGTTCATATTAAAAGTTGTAAATTTTATCCCCGCTCAACAAGCATACTATTTTATTCTGATTTTAGTGTGAGCAAAACAAATGGTTGAGGAGTAGCTGCAAATTTATTTGAGAGATAGAAAAAGCCACTCTGCTTAAGGTTGCAGTTACCTAAGTGCTGTCAATAACTCGCCAATAATTTTCAATATTTTAATAATTCTTTTTTCTGAAAAATTAGTTTTACTGAGAGCGTAAGTATCTACAGTAACACAAATCAGTCAATCAGAATTGTCAAATAAAAATATGAATGCAGATGATAAATATGGAATTCAAAGCTTCATTGACAAAAGTAAAACTCTGATTTTGCTTAGATAGCAAGTACTTTACTCCTCTATGTGAATCAATGACACGGTTCTCAGCAGTGCAGTGGGCTTTCGTGCTCATGCGATCGCCAACAGTTCAGTAAGTGGGGGATTTGCTGGTATTATTTCCCATTTCTATCCCACTGGTGCATAAGTTGATTTTGCTTACACCTATATAAGAATACAGACCTTCAGGAAAAAGGAAGGGCTTAACCCACATAATCAGATTTTGATCAAAGCGTCAGTCCTATCCCATTAAAAAAAGGTAAAACTCTATGGTGACTTACTGCAAATTGATAAGCAATCCAAAACTTACGCAGGTGGCATTCAAAATGGTAAAGACATACTATTGCCAGCATCTTAACCGGAAAATATTCTCCAAATTCAATTTAAAAAAACTTATGAATTGTGCTGGCGTCCGAAAAGCTGGATTGTGAATTTGTAGACAAGAGAAGTTTCCGATATTTAGATCCGAAATTTTTTGCAGCACTAACTTTTTATCAACAGCATTAGGTTAACAATATGAGCAGTTCTTCCCAATTTAGGATTTTCTCTTGTGATGGTGGCGGTTTTAGGGGATTTCTCACATCTCGAATTATTGAAAGGATTGAACAAGAGCTAGGTAATGCGAGTGATACCAAGGAAAATAACTCTAATTTGAGTCTTGGACATTATTTTGATATGTATGCAGGGACATCAACAGGAGCTTTGATTGCATGTGGGCTTGCTTATGGTAAAAGCGCAGGGGAAATCAGAGGATTTTACGAGCATTGGGGTCCATCAATATTTCCCAATATTAGTATATCTAAGGAGATTCGGTACAGAGCTGCTCAGTTCCTCAGTACGTTTACCCTAAAGAAACTAAAAGGGATAACATCTGAACACCGCTTTCTGTTTAGTCGCCCTTTGTTTGATGGAAGTGAACTTACAAAAGCTCTTGAAGATAAAAATACTTTTAATAAAATTAAGTTTGGAGAAATCTCAAAGAGAGTACTTGTTACTGCATATGACTGTTGGAATTCTTTGCCAGTTGTTTTCGATAGTCACAACGATCAACATAAAGATTTAAAAATCGTTGATATTCTCTTAGCTTCTTCGGCTTATCCAGGTGGCTTTCCTGCGCATGTTATTTCCGGTAAGGATATACACGGCACTCTTACAGAACCTGGATATTCCCTTCCGTCCAGTGATAAAACCTTGCCGCTAGTTGACGGGGGGTTAGTCGCTAATAACCCAGCACTATTGGCTCTTTCAGAGTACTATAAGCAACGCAAGAGCGATCGGCAGGTGCCAGTGATTATAGCTAGTTTCGGGACAGGAAAGCTGCTTCTCCAATTCAAGTACCAGCAAGTAAAGGAAATGGGGCAACTAGATTGGACTTTTCCTTTTGGAGATCCTTTACTAGAAGCTGTCTATGGAGGTTATTCTAGAATTATTGACAGACTTGCCTCGTCGCTAGTTGGTGAGGATAACTACTTTAGATTTCAGCCATATGTTTTATCGACAAATGAGAAAGAACTAGCATGGTGTTCATCCTCCCCTGATTCTGTAAAGATCACCTCACAGCAAAGGAAGAAATTTGAACAAGCAACATTTCAGTTCCAATCTAAGGATGTCTTAGACCAAATTGCTGAGGCTTACTTGCAAGATAAAAAACTTGGTGTAGGCTCCCAACCATCGACAAATCTGACGTTACAGGTGAGTCAACGAATCAAGAAACTAGTTAATCTTCTCTAAAAGGTAGCATATGGAGCCATTGACAGAGGAGTGCGATCGCAATCGGAACTGTAGTTGCGACTAAGGCTTTGGAAAAAACGGGCGAAAAGGTAGAGGAAACTTTATGGGATACAACTGGTAAGTTTCTTGCATCACTCGAAAAACAGTCTCCTCGAACTATAACCGCGATTGAGAAAGCACCAGAACAACCACTTGATTATGGTATTGATCCCAGTTGTTGCATATTCGGAAATTAAGGCTCTTAACGATCATCCTACTAATTAAATCTATCAAATGAATAGTTTTGGAGGTGTCTAAATGTTTCAACTAACACGAGGAATGGAGTTAGCTAATTTGGTTGAGAGAGCATACCAACAATTTGACCACTATAGTCCTCAATTTCTATATCCTAATCAAGTACAAGCACCTCTTGAAGAGAGGGCAAATACGGTCGATGTAGAAAATATTTTCAACGAAATAGTAGGGCGCAAAAGGCCAGTAGAAGCATCTGGTATTGGGAAAATAATAAAATTTATTGGAGAAAATATTGAGAATTGGGAACCAGAGAGAAACCAAAGTTTAATCGGCTCGAACGAAGGTGTTGAAGACTTGGATGATCCTAATATCAAAGGCAGGATTGAATACAAGTTTATTACAAGTTTCTGGCATCAAGAAAAGTGGCTTTGGAAAGAAATATCTCAGCCCTTTGGCTTTATTGTTAAAAACGGGCTTGAGGTTTTCGTTGTATTCCGAGGAACAAGGGATGATAAGGAGTGGATAGACGACTTTAAGGCTGATCAGATTCCCTTCCTTGGAAAGTCCAATTCGATTGGGTATCTAGGAAAAACTAGCTTGGGTTTTAACAAGATTTATACCGGAACTGATACCGGAGCCGATGATGAATTAGGCAGTGTCCGCGACCCATCTGGGAAACTTCGTATTCAACAAGCTATTGAACAATACATAATTCAGAACAATGAAATCAATGGTAATTTCAAGGTGTTTATTGTGGGGCATAGTCTGGGTGCTGCCTTGGCGACTCTAGCTGCACTTCATATTGCTGCTGCTCGTCCAGATTTGAGTCCTATTCTTTACACTTTTGCTAGTCCTAGAGTTGGAGATTCCAAGTTTGCTAGCGTTTTCAAAGAGAAAAAACTTGAGTGCTATCGTATTGCTAACTCTGAAGATGTGGTAACGACACTGCCTCCATCTACCGCAAAACTTACTGGGAAGGATATGACAGAAGCAACTTGCAAACTTTCTC